>JANPLP010000185.1:0-2358 GCA_031426595.1 Planctomycetia bacterium
AATCTGGACAAAGCACTAGCGGCAAATTCAAGTTGGACAATCAGCCGCTATCCGCATGCTTGTGATAGCGGAGACATGGGTTAGCCGGTAGCGTCGGAGATTATTTAAGTCGCGAGCCGCTCGCGCACTACACTTGCCCAGGACGACTCAGGTCAAGCTCAGCGAAGATAGATCGTCCATAGTTGCCGTTACCGGCTTTGGCTCGGCGCCAACCCGGCTGGGAGGGATGTTTCCTAGGTCCATCAAGACGTCCGCGAAGCTCATTGCAATTGCTGCATTGGAACTTACGAAGGTCGACCTCGCAAATCGTCAGCCGCTCTCATGCCGCGGCTCGGGGAAGATCTGCCCGCTGCAAAACCTCGGGTACCCTAATGCCGCTTGGGCTTATAGATTTCCGTGGCGGTGCCAAAGTGAACTTCGCCAGCATTCATCAGCGTTTCACTAAGCGTCGGGTGCGGATGAATAGCTTCGGTCAAGTCACGGACTTCGCAGCCCATCTCAATGGCAAGCACCGCTTCAGCAATCAATTCGCCAGCTCCCGCTCCCACGATGCCGCAACCCAACACCCGGTGAGTTTCCGGATCGACCAGCCACTTTGTCAGGCCTTCAGTGCGACCCAAAGCTTGCGCGCGACCGCTCGCCGCCCAAGGATAAACTTCGACGTCGACCACGCGACCCGACTTCTTGGCTTCTTCTTCTGTCAGACCGGCCCAAGCAATCTCAGGATCGGTAAAGACGACTGCGGGAATGGCCGCTTTGTCAAACGTTACCGGCTCGCCCAACAACACTTCGATGGCCACTTTGGCTTCATGCGAAGCTTTATGAGCCAGCATCGGTTCACCGGCGACATCGCCTATGGCAAAGATATGCGGGTCAGCGGTCCGTTGCTGCGAGTCGATCACGGCAAAGCCGCTCTTAGTGAGTTCAACTTTCGTGTTCTCCAGGCCGATTCCGCGACTTACCGGACGACGACCGACACTGACCAGCACCCGATCGAAACGTTCGTGACCATATTTGCCTGGACCTTCAAACGTGACTTCAACTTGATTGTCCACTTCGGCCATCGAGCCGACTTTGGTGTTCAGATAAATACGCTTTTCAAACAGATGCTCAAGGTGTTTCTGAAGCGGCTTGACCAGATCGCGGTCAGCAGCCATCAGCAAGCCGTCGAGCAATTCAACGACCGTGACCTTCGACCCTAAGTTGGCATAGACCGACCCCATTTCCAAACCAATGTAACCGCCTCCAACGATGAGCAATGATTTGGGAATGTCGACTAAGTTCAAGGCGCCCGTCGAGTCCATCACGCGATCGCTACCGATATTAAAACTAGGTGGCATCGCCGGGACACTACCGGTTGCCAGAACGCAATGACCGAATGTCAACTGACGCTCCGCAGGGATCGATTCGTGATCCCCTTCGAGCCGCATAGTGGTGCTGTTTTCAAAGATACCCCGAGCTTGGATCACGCGCACATTGCGGCGCTTGGCTAGTTGTGCAAGCCCGCCGCTAAGTGTCGTGATGACCTTCTCTTTTCGAGCTCGAACTTTGTCGATGTCAATCGACGGCTGTTCGTAACTGACTCCCCAATCGTTGCGAAGTTCGTCGACTTCCGAAATCACTCGAGCCACATGCAGCAGAGCTTTCGAGGGTATGCAACCGCGCAGCAAGCAGGTTCCGCCCAGCCTCGATTCGGCCTCGACGATTGTGACTTCCATTCCTTCATCAGCAGCTAGAAACGCGGCTGCATAACCGCCAGGACCACCACCTAGGACGACCAATTCGCTGTGCATCAATTTCTACCAGTATTTCGAGCCAAAATTCTCACGCGCAATTCGCTTCAGGATTTTATGACGGTGGGATAGGCCTCCCGCCAGTCGTGACTCAAACGTACACGACTGATTGAAGGCCTATCCCACAGTATGCATAAACAGGATAATCGCCCAGTCCACGAAACGTAGATTAGCGAGACAGGAATTCGACCACGATGTTAGCGTTCACCGGCAGGCTGATATCGTTGGCGGTCGGCAAGCTAAGCACTGTTAGCTTCAAGCCTTCCGAATCGAGCGCAAGCCAATCGAGCGGCTGCAGGGAATTATTGGCGATTACGCCGCGGTAGAGGTTCTTCAGGTTTTCGCGACCTTTCACCTCAACCACATCGCCCGCTCGCAGTTGATAACTAGGCTTGGTTACCTTGATCCCATTGACCCGAAAATGACCGTGAACAATCCCCTGGCGAGCCTGAGGGCGAGTCTTGGTGAAACCCGCGCGGCGCACCACATTGTCTAATCGACGCTCGCACATAACCAGCAAGTCCGCACCGGTATTGCCTTTACCGCGCGACGCCGAATCGAAGTA
>JANPLP010000186.1:0-4612 GCA_031426595.1 Planctomycetia bacterium
CCCAGTTGGCCAACGTGGCTCGGAGCCGCCGGAATTCCAATCGACCACGCGCTTAGCCGGGGCGCATGTAGCATCAGCGAGCGCCGCGTCCACACCACGAACGCCGGATCTGACCATCGCCCCATCGAATTCAAACTCAGCTTCTAGCTCAGGTTTAACACACGATCTTTGATAGACGCGATCTCAGTTAGAGCGATCCGCGAGGCCCGCATTTGAATCAGGGTCTCCCCTTCGCACCTGAATTCCGAAGCGAACGGATGTTGCGAGCGGCCATTATCGGCGCCGCCGCGCGCGGCCCTTGCCGGCACTTCTCGTTACCCTCAGCGGTTCGCCAGGATGCGTGAACCACATTAATAACCCCAAGCCCGCAGCGATAATTAACGGCCAAATGATCGGCACGGATGTGAATCCAACCTCGGCTACAGGAACTTGGTCAGAGCCGCCGGGTGGCAGCAACAATCCGCTCTGCAAATCGATACGAGGCTCAATGCGTGACGGCTCACCTCCCCGAGGGGCACCCGTCTGCGAATCGCTCAACCATGGCAACTGAATTTGAATGTGCGTCGTCTGAGTTATGGCCGCGACCATCGCCAGAAATATAGCGGTGATGAACAGCGTCAGTCCTATCAATCTAAGCAATGGCATAGCGACCTCAGAAGTGGAACCGCCGACAGAGTCGGCGATTCTCAAAAACTTTCGTTATGCACCTCGCTCAGAGCAAGCGACTGCTGCATCTCGATGCAACAAGACTAAAGGCCTGACTGAACCTGGATCAGTTGTCCCTTTTTCTCTTCACCGATAGTGGTGATGTAAAGAGCACCATCCGAGTCGAAAGCCATTGCGGTCGGTTTATCGAGCGACATGATCTTCTTAGTGCGAATGCCAGACTCCGCTTTTTCATCTTTAAGAATCTGAAACAGACCGCCTTGCGTGGTGTCCGCCCAAGCGTAGTCGAGCACATACAGTTGCTTGCGGGGACTGTAAGCAACCGCGGTGATGTCGTGCAATTCAGTCTTGATGTTCAGCAACATCTCTTTGTTGGTCGCATCATAGAAGGTCAGCAGTCCATCGTTAGGAACAGTGATCTCACCCATTTGTCCCACTACCAGATAACCTTCTGGACTGACCGCGATCCCCACGGGTGCGTCAACTTGCGTGGCCTCTTTAGTCGCCAAGTAACGCTCGAACGGCCCCACTTCAGTTCCCTTCACGGTCGCCTTCGAAACCCAGCCCTTGGTGTCATCGCCATTGCATGTCACAAAGATCCCATCCGGTGTTGCCGCGAGCGCGTAAAAGTTTCCTTCACCTTTCATCTCGCCCGATTCGGCCAGCGGAAAACTCGCTTTCATGGCGTCGGCCTTCACCGGTTTGCCATCGTCATTTAATTCATAGACGCGCAAAAGGTCCTGCCCATCAACGAATCCGCCACCTCCCACAACCAAGGTCTTCTTATCCAAGAACAGCAATCCCAAAGGCCCAATGTTGTACTTGGGACCCTTGCCATAAACGTCCACCGGAAAGTCAGTTATCACCGGCTCAGCTTTTCCACTGACGACTTTGACAATCTGCGACGCACCTGAATTCGAAACGAATACAATTCCAGTCTCTGGTTGAATGGCAAGCCCAGCGGGGTTGTCCAGGTCCGACAAAATCACACGACCCTTCATCTCACCCGGTTTGGCTTCCGCAGGCTTAGCATCTGCAGGTTTGGCTTCTTCCGGCTTGGCTTCAGACTTCTCGTCCACTTTAGCAGCCGCGTCTGGCTTCTTTTCTTCTTGGGCGAGCGCGTTGAGCGGCAATGAAAGTCCGCTGAGTCCTAGGGAACTGAGCAGGATGAACTTACTGATCGACTTCACAGTTTGAAACTCCATGATTGGGATAGGTCGGGTTGGTTGAGTTTGTTAGAAAACTATTTACCCAGATTGTCGCCTTTTGACGTTCAAAAGTACACCAGCCTAAGTGAGAGAAGCCGGAACGGCGCGTTGCTTGTTCCGGCCTACGTATTACTCGAGCACCGCTTACTTCAGGCAACTTTGGCTTATTCAGGCAACGTTGGCGGTTCGATGTCCGGATATTTTGGGCTGGACAAACCTAGTTTGAGAAATGCCACCAAAGCCGCTTTTTGATCGTCGTTCAACTTCAGCGGAAACAGCTCTTCATCCAAAAATTCGTTCGGCGTACCACCCTTGTCATAGTAATTAACGACTTCTTCCAGCGTCGCCAAACTGCCATCGTGCATGTAGGGTCCCGTCTTCGCAATCTCACGCAATGTCGGAGTCTTGAATGAACCCTTATCACCCGCAAGTTTGCTGATTTCAAATCGCCCCAGGTCAGGCTTCGCCGAGTCAAACGAAACTCCAATGTTATGAAATCCGTTGTCAGTAAAATTGGGGCCGCTATGACAACTTGAACAATTCGCTTTGCCAAAGAACAACTGCATCCCTTCCCAAGCTTGGATGGACAACGCCGTCTCATCGCCCGCTTGCACGCGATCCAGGGGAGCGTCGCCGGACAAAACCGTGCGTTCAAACGCAGCGATCGCTTTACCAATGTTCTCAGCCGTCACCGGCTGGCCGAACACTTTTTGAAACTGCTCTTGGTAACCTTTGATAGCACCAATCTTTTCGACCGCTTTCTCAATCGGCAGGTTCATCTCGATGGGGTTAGCGATCGGACCTAAAGCTTGCTGTTCCAGCGACTTCGCACGGCCATCCCAAAACTGGAACGCTTGATAAGCCGAATTGATTACGGTCGGAGCACTTCGGCCTCCGCGCTGACCGCCGAAGCCCTCTGCCGTCTGGTCGCCGTTCGACCAACCCTTTTTCGGATCGTGGCAACTAGCGCAAGCGATAGTGTTGTCGCCCGAAAGACGTTTATCGAAGTAAAGCTGCTTACCGAGTTCAATTTTTTCAGCGCTCTGCGGATTGTCTTTTGGAACTGGAACCGCATTCAAACCGCGCGGCGGCTTAGCCTCCCCGGCGATATCCGCAGCCGAAGCAACCGTAGCGATACAGCAAACCATGCAGCCGAAAAAAAACTGTGCGGGCAACTTACTCAAGGCTTAACTCCTCCAACAAAAGACTGGCTCGGCAACGCTCAGTTTCAAGATTCGTTTCGACCGAAGTCAACAGCGAGCGATACCAGACAGATTTCTCAAAACGCTCTACCTAAGTATAGGCTAGATCCCGCTAGTTGGTGCAGTCGCGCATTTTGCCCAACCGGCGCCCACCGAGCAAGCCACCTTAACGGTGGATCGTCGTGTCGGTCAATTATTCTACAAAGGCAGTCATCGAAGGAGCTCAAACTCAATCGGATAACCAGCGAAGATTCTGCTGCAGCCAGCGACTCCCAAGCGCCGCCACAGTTTGCGAGGGGGCCACAAACGCCGCTTCAACACGACCCCCGCTGGGCATCTGAATACCCTCCGGCAAGCGCACCCTTGCCGCCGCATTAGTCGCTGCATTGCCAATCGCCGCGTCCGCCCCCCCCGCTCCCGAGCCCCCCGCTTCCAAGCCCCCCGCTTCCAAGCCCACTGCGGCCTGCGTCAAATCGCTGCTCAATAGACGAGCCGCAGGAGCGGAGTCTTGCAGATTGATAATGTCAAGCACTTCGCACACGTGAACGTCTGATGGCCTATGCGCACACCGAATCCGCACCTCAGTGCCCACCGAAATCCATTCAAGCTGCTGGTCATTGAGCGGAATGATGGCCATCCAACGATCGTCGCACACCGCCGCCAACATGGTTCCCGCAGGAACGTGGCGGCCAAACTGTGTCGGCTGATCCCAAGTTTGTCGAAGCGATTCGGTCCCCATCGACCAAGGCCCTGTCAACTGCGCCGCGGGCATCACGAGCAAGCGACCGTTATCCGGCGCGCGGAGCTGCAGTTTGCTCAATTCACGTTCGACGAGTCCCGCCATTTCCTGGGCGTTCTCGAGCGTCGAAAGACTGGTGAGCAGCTCATCGGATTGCAGCCTTCGCTGCGCATCGACCCGCGATTGAGCTCGCTGAACCACCCCGTCTGCGCGCACTTTCGCCATCAACGTGGATGGATCGTGCAGCACGAACAATTTTTCACCTTGCTGCACCAACTTCCCGGAAGTCGGCAAGTCCTCCTGTTTCACATCGGTCAACTGTAACGTACCGCCGGTCGTGACAAACACACCCTGCAATTCAGCCGGCTGGACCCAGCCACTAGCAAACTGACGATAAGGCACCGGTAACAAACAGATGCACCCGAGCGAAAGAAGGCTCACACCCGCCAACCGCCAGCGAGTCTTCGTTCTGCCCGCGACATCCAGCAAATTCTTTGCAAGTTTCACGCTAGGCACTCCCCACCAAGAAATGAGAATTAAGAGAGCCACAACGCGGCCCACCCAAGCAATGTTCCACGCTTCATAAAGAGTGACCAGCAATCCAGCGATGGCTAACGATAACCCAGCTCGATAAACCCAGCCCATCCAACTGAAACCACACAGCAACGTTTCATACACGCGTTTCGAAACAGCGAGCTCACCAAAACTGGAGTGCATCGATTTCGTCAAAGCGGCTTTGCGCCCCAGCACCCAGCCATACAGCCACGCTTCGGCTATGCCATCCGCGCGGCCTCGCA
>JANPLP010000187.1:0-5825 GCA_031426595.1 Planctomycetia bacterium
CCGGCGCCGTTCACCGCCAGCACGCGATCGTCGGGGGTATATTTCCAGATAATATTGCCAGGTTTCACACCGAGCTTCGGAACCAACAGCAAAGAGGTCGCTGGTTTTGCATGGAGCTTGACCTCAACAAACATCCCTCGTACCAGCGAAGGAGGACCGCCGCGCAACAATTCGTTAGCCGGTTGTCCATTGACTAACACTTCATTCGGATTCTCTACCAAAACTCGGCACGGCACAGTTCGGCTCTGCGGATCGAACCCCGCACCTTCGACTCGATCCAACGCTCCTTGCCACTCGATATGCGTCGACTCGCGGCCAGTCAATGTATATGAAATCGTCACTGGAGTAGGCGGCAATTGGAATAGCCCCGCCTGCGCAGTGCTGACCAGTTGCTCGGTGCTCTTCGCTGGTTGGTCAAAGATCCAATAAAGTTGATCCATGCGAATGTTGCAAGCGACTTCAATCTTCTCTGTATCTTCGATCATGATCAGCGACGATCCACGAGCCACATAGGAGTCGGATTCTGCTTGGTCACGCACAATTCGACCGTTCACCGGTGCGGTGACTTCGCAGCGCGATAAATTCAACTTGGCTTGCTCCAGTTGCGTACCTACCAACTTCTCAGCTAGCTCCAATCGCGTACGGCGTGTCTGCAAGCTTTGCATCTGATTCTGCACAGTCGTTCGTTGATTGGCCGCGGCGAGTCGCGAGCGACGCGCGGCATCCAACTCCGTTTGGCTGGTGAAATTATTCGGCAACGATTCGAAGCGTTTTACCTCTGCCTCCGCGATCTGCATCTCCTCTTCGGACAACTTCAGCATCCGCTGCGCATTGGCTACATCTTGCTCCAGCTCGCGCTGGGCAGCGTACTCTTGATCTTTGAGTTGCGTGAGCCGCTGAATTTCCAGCTCGTAATCGCGAGGATCGATGCGGAATAGCAACTGGCCTTTCCTGACCAATGTGCCGCTTCGAACCTCGGGGTTTTTTTCGATAATCTTACCAGCCACTTCAGCGGCGATCTGAATCTCGCGATAAGGAACAACGGTTCCGTTGGCTTCGATATCAAGCGTCTCAGAGACCTCCGACAGCGAACGCACTTGCCGGACTTCAGCGGGCGGTAACAATGCCAACCGCGATGCCAAGTCAGTACCAGGCGGTTGAACCTTCGGCGGTTCAGCCGTTTGCATCGAAAGAAAAGCGCCAATACTGACCGCTAACAAAACCGCGGGAGCAACAAAACCGAGTAAAAGATTCTTGATCATGCTTGAGTTAGCTCGATGGATCGACAAGTTTACTAGAAATGAAAGGGGGCTATGCGGCAACGCGCATAGGGGAAATTTCACAGACTGCGCTTTGGATGTTCTTTGATCACACACGCTATTTGTGTTAGGACACTTTGGCAAATTTCGGCTGCACAGTTAGCTTCACTGCTCTCTTCCTGCGCGACCTCGCTCAGCATCGAACGCAAGTGGCTACCAGTCCGCAAAAACATACAGCGGGCGACAACTTGCCATGCCATTTGCTCACGCATAATTACCGAATCTGCGTCGCCAAGCAATTCTCCAATGACCTGTGTTAACAGTTGAAACCCAGGACGGAAATGAGCCTGCAACATCTCCTCAACCCCAGGCGTCGGCGAAAGAATCTCTCGCAGCATCAATGTGTTCTGCCACGACAAGTGCCTCGCCGTCAAAATACGTTTCGTCATCACTTCCACAAACCGCTGCAAACGCTCAGCGGGGGAAGTGTCGGCAGCATAAGTAGGCAGTGGGAACAATCGCTCTTTTTCTTCGCAAGCGGACTGCACGCAGCAGAAGTACAACCGCTGCTTATCGCCAAAGTAATAGTTGACTGACGCCACCGAACACTCCGCTTGCTTGCAGATTTCGCGCACCGTCGCGGAAAAGCCTCGGGTAGCAAAATTTTCGCCCGCGACTTCGATCAGCCGATCCAACTTGGAAAAGGAATCTGTTTTAGGGGGCTTGGTAACCAAATTCAGCACATGGATTTCTACAAGATTTCGGTATCAGATCTAGGGTCTCAAAACAAGCGTTTGAAACAACTGTTCCAACTTGCGGTCGCTAATTATAGTCACTTTTCAAGTCGCCCAGCCGCCAGAATGGGTGCACGCATCTGCAACAGCGACTCCGCAAGTATAGGTGAGGGATGCTGCGGCATTTAATCCGTCGTTAACTCCAGCCCAAAGGCGTATGCTCTCCCTCAGCTCGCTCTAGAATGGGGCTAAAGCGATTCGAAGATCGCAGACGTTCGTGTTCGTCGGCCCCGTTTCAATTAAGCCCCCGAATCTCTGAAAAAAGGAATGCGCATCGGCGCGTTCTAAGTAGTCAGCAATCGACACACTTGTTTGGCGAGCTGCCTGCAGAGTTTCCGCATCAAAGATCGCACCGGCGGCTGTGGTTGGGCCGTCTTCACCATCCGTCCCGCCACTGAGAAATACGAACGAGCGCGTGAAGCGACTGAAGTCATGCGGCCAACCTAATTTCGACAACTCGTTCATGACTGCCAGCGCAAGCTGTTGATTGCGCCCACCGATCCCGCGGCTTTCGGACGGAGGCAATTGCACCGTCGGCTCACCGCCGCTAATCAAGCAATCGACTTGTCGCTGCCCGAGCAGTTGCCCAATTGCGCCGGCCAGATGAGTAGCAAGTTTATTGACCTCACCTTCGGATGCTCTCGCGCTCTGCATCAAGTAACGATAACCGAGCTCCACGGCGCGCGTGCCCGCAGCATCCACGGCCGTGGCATTGTTTGCCAGGATCAAGTGGTCAATGGCTATTTCGCGTGCGTTCGAGCTGGCAATCTTCTGCGCAGCATGTTTGTTTAAGTGCGACAGCACATTGCGCAGTTTCAATTCGTCCTGCAATTTCAATTGCCGAAGTACTCCCAACGCTTCGCTCGCGTCGCGCTCTGCACTTAGAACAGTCGGCCCGGATGCAATCGTTTGTAAGGAATCGTCGAGCACATCGGAGATGATTAGCGACAGCATGCGGCGAGCTCGGCAAGCCCGTGCTAGCCCGCCTCCTTTTACTTCACTGAGCGCGCGACGCACACAGTTTAGCTGCTCGATGTTTCCACCTGCGGCGGCGACTAACTGCGCGACCGCTTGCTTATCTGACAAACTGATACCTTCGGGCGGCGCAACCAGTAGAGCTGAACCACCACCGGACAAGAGAACAACTACCAAGTCATGTGGCGTGCATTGTTGAACCAGCTTCAGAATTTGCCGCGTGCCAAAGATGGCTTGCTCGGTCGGTTCGTTAATCCCAGCTGGACGCGCAGCATGCAAATGGATATCCGGCCCCGCATCACCTGGCTGGAATGCTCCGGCAGGCGCATTGATCCAGCCCACAACGGGAATCGACAAGTGGCTGAGTTGTTGACGATACAGTTCGCTTGCCATCCCTGCCGCCGCTTTGCCAGCGCCCACCACCACAATGCGCGAGTACTCTCCGAGATCCACCATCAACTGGTCATCGATCGACAAGATACTCCCATCTCGGCGCAGTTTTTCCGCGAATAATCGCTGAGGTGTCACTGCGGATACACCCGCAGAAAAGATGGACAGCGCGTGTTCTCGCAATTTCGATAGAACTTCATCCACCTGCGTTATTCATCCTCAGGCTTGCTGGAAGCACTTGGCTGCCAAGTCGGATCTTTTTCGAAAAACATCAGGTGCTGCCAAGGCAATCCGTCGTATTGCTTCGCTAATCGGAAGCCGTTGGCGGCATACTCCTTGAGGATCTGTTTCTTGCTCATCTTGTGAAGCGGTTTGATCGGTACCGTGCGGTCTTCTTCGCGATACTCAAGCAACGCGATGAGCCCTTTCGGCTTCAGCCCTGCACGAATGCCCGCCAACATCTGCTGTGGATGCGAAAATTCATGGTACACGTCGACCAGCAACAGCATATCGACTGACTCAGGTGGCAACTTGGGATCCGCCACCGTGCTCAAAATTGGCTCAACATTCTCAACACCAATCTCCTTGCACCGCAGCTCCAGCAAGTGCAACATCTCGGGCTGAATATCGACTGCCAGAACTTTTCCGTTCGGCTTCACGAGCTTGGCCATCGTAATGGAGTAATATCCATTTCCGCATCCCAAATCACATACCACCATGCCCGGTTTCAGATCCAATTGCTCGATCGCCTCACTCGGTCGCTCTTCAGCCTCGCGCTCCGTTCGAATCAACCAAGGAGCTCCGTGAAAGCTCATGGTCTGTGCAATCTGACGACCCATGTATCGAGTTCGCGCGGGCGGAATAGGATCCTCAGCGGTAGCGTTTTCTGATCGCTGCGCGGACGCAACATCCATCGAAAAAATTATCAGCGACATGATCCAGAGACACTTCAGTGTCCATCGCATCGCTTCAGCCAGCGGGCGGTTTCGGCATTTCATAGGAGTTTCCAAGTTCAGGGCGAACCCAATCGCGGAGCAATCTTCAACCTCGTTGATTATAGCGCAGCACCAGACCAATTGCCACCGAACTGAAGAACGTAGAGCGATTCGTAATGCTTAGCTAGTGCTTCGCTCCACTTGAAATTTAGGGTGGCACGCCCTGAGGCTTTGCGAAGGGCGTGGCGGATGTCAGTCGAATCACGCCCTTCGCAAAGCCTCAGAGCGTGGCACCCAGAAACGATCAACTCTAAAATCCAATGGGAACAGAGCACTAGGTTGACGATGGCTTGCGAAAGTTGGTGGCATTGAACAAGTTTCCACCCTTGAAAACCCATTCGGCGATCGCGGCGATTCCCAGGGCGGACAACGTAAAGAGGATTCCATACAGGGGCACTAAAAACCGACCTCCAGTCGTGTACATGCAAGCCACGAGTATCGTATTCATAACCGGCAACCCCACCAACACCCAGGCTTCAGGGCGGCGATTCATCAGCAAATAGACCGCCCCGGCCAGGACCAATAAACGCCAAATCAGACTTTTGCCCGTATAAGGATTCCAGTGAGTTACGACGCGAGAAACAAACAACTTCGGCAGATCCCAGGCGTGCGCGGCAATCCAGGTTCGCACTAACCGCTTAGCTTCATCAGCAATCATCAGCTCACGAGCCACATCCGTCGACTGCGCGATAAACTCCGCGTCGGTTTGCATGCGCAAGCGTAAACGTTGTTCAGGTGCATGTTGCCAGTCACCACCAGCCACCAGCGCTTCATCGCAATACCCGCCGAGCATAGTAATGGGTCCTTGAGTTCCCAACGGCATAAATCGCTCAAGCACCACGCAACTCCTAACCCACCAAGGCAACAACAAAAACAAGGTCAGCAGCAACACTTGCGAAGCCACTCGCCAACCACTTCGGTCACCGGCGATTAAGATGAGCAACATCCAAACAGCGGGCAACCAAAGAACAAACAGTGAACGGGCGAAAATCATCGCTGCCAAGATGACGGCCAATGTCAACAATGACCAAGCCGAATGTGGCTTTGTGTTTGCTGTCTGACGTTTGCTAACCAACGCCAACAAAGTGGTCACCAATAATTGCGTCAGCAGCAAAGCTAACGGCTCAGTGAGAAAATCGTGCGCGTAGCTGATCAACGTGCGGTTGCTCGCGGCCAGCAACGTGGCTCCTGCACATCCGCAAGCGATCGACCAACGTCCAAACGCTCGCCCATCTGCATATGCTTTGAAGAGGATCGACATGGCGTTCGCGACAGCCATCGAACACGCGATCGCGATAAACATCGCTGAAATCAAACGCACACTTGCAAACGCATAAGCGTCTCGGCCAACGACTGAGTAGATCAAGGCTATGAGCATCGGAAATAGAGGAGGTCGCCCAGTCATCGGCATC
>JANPLP010000188.1:0-3631 GCA_031426595.1 Planctomycetia bacterium
TCAAAAACGATGTAGTTCCAACGCTCCGCTTCGCCGACATAGTAAACGCGAGCGATGTTGGGATGGTCAAGTCGAGCGGCGCTTTGGGCTTCTAATCTAAAACGTCGAAGCGTGTCGGCATCGCGCTTTGAGGCTGGGATAACTTTGATAGCGACGATTCTGTCGAGTCGCAGGTCGCGGCCGCGAAACACGGCTCCCATGCCGCCGCCGCCAATCATCTGTTCGACTTGAAAGTGGTCGAGCTGTTTGCCTTCGAGCAGATTGGCAAGTTCGGCGAGCGGCATTGAGCGGTAGAACTCTTCGGGGGCTGCGACGGGCCGCTGGCTGATCACTGTTTTTTCGCTGTCGCTGACTGAAGCTTGCGACATAGCGGAGAGGGCTGGAACGACGGTGATAGGTGGCTGACTAGTCGTGCTTTCGCCGACGATGGGGGAGGAGAGGATTTCCTCACCATCGCTAGACTTCGAATCGTTGGAATCAGTAACGCTTTTCATCCGTGTGACCAGAAGCACGTGTGACCAGAAGAGATATCGAAAAGCAGTGTGCTGTTCACTCCGAGAACGGCTCACTCCTACTGTCTAGAATAAGTGTATCACCAAGGGGCGTCAAACTTTGCGACCACCGAACTGGCGTTATTGCCGAATGTGCCGGTTGTGCGTGCGCGTTTGCATAGGCTGTCGCACATCGGAGGCGACGTGCATGAGTGAATGCGCCGCCACCCGATTCATGCTGACAGTGGGGGGCTTACTTTCCAAAGCGGAAAACTCGGGGCTTTGCAGCCTGTTTCCAGGTGCAGGCTGGCATGATGATGGAGCGGGTAAGTGAACCGGCGTTGAAGGCGACTTTGTCCTCTTTCGTGCCAATGGTGCTGTCGGCGAATAGTTCGAAGGGCAACACTGGGGGGCCGAAGGGTGGGACACTGCCGGGTAGGAGACCGGTGAATTCCCATAATTCTTCTCGAGTGGCGAAGCGAAGTTTTTTCAAGCCAAGTTCGTACTTCACGGCGGCCGAGTCGAGTTTCTCATCGGCGGGAAGAACGAACAGTCGAAAAACGTCATCGGTCTTCAGAAGCAGTGCTTTGGCTCCGACATAAAGCGGCTCGCCGCGTGCTTGCGCGGACTGCTCAGAGGTCTCGGTCGGTTCATGCTCCACTTCGCGGATGGCTTGGTCACAATTCAGGTTGGCGTCTAAATCGGCTTGGAGGTTGACTTGTCGTAGGCACTCTCGGATTCGCTGTAAGACCTCGTCGCTGCCGAGTGGCATTGTGTTCTCCTGAAGACTAAGAAGTAGAGACGAACAATCAACTAAGGAATACCTGACTGCGACGGGTTACTTTCCAGTTGATTTGGCAATTGCAAAGTCAACTAGCTCTTGGCATCTGAAGAAGCCTTCCCACAAATTGTGACCTTGGTCTTGTATAACAATCAGTTTCACCAGAGCTTCTTGGCCTGCGGCGCGATAGGCGGCTGCGAGTGTGGCTGAGTTGGGTTCAAGTGGAACAACTTTATCGATAGCACCGTGGATGATAGTGACAGGAATTTTGGCGGCTGCGAGCTTGCTGGCGCTGCGGATGGGGTTGAGTTGATCGAGTTGTTTTGCAAGTTCATCGGCGGAGAGTTCGTAGGCAGGGGCGGCTTTATCGAGGCCGGGGTAAGTTGTTAGGTCGAAGACAGGATAGATGCAGGCCATGCCAGCGACTTTGTCCGGGTTGCGGATGGCCCAACTGCTGACCCAAAGACCTCCGCGGCTTCGGCCGAGCAAGCAGGGCTTGGGAGCAAAGCCGCGTTGGAGGACGAGCTCGGAGTAGAGCGCATCGATGGCAGCGCTGCGTTTGGGGCTACCGTAAGCTTCGCCGATATCGACTCCTGCAACGGCAATGCCGGCCGCTAAAAATTGCTCGTGCATCCATTTCTCGTGTACATCGGGATACTGCGGGAGCAGAGTGGGTGCGTACAGGATCCAGGGCTGTGGTGAACGGCGTAGTGTTTCGGCTGGGAGGAACAAGAAAGCTTGCTTGCCACCGACTTCGAAGACTTCACCGGGCAAGATAAGTTGTTCAGCGGTGACGCGAGGTCGATCCTGCCCGTTTACGCTGGGAACGAATGGGGCGCTGACGTTGGTGAGCAAGAGGCAGATTGATAGGAAGCGGAGCATTGGTTATCCGTTTACGGTTGAAGTGGTAAGCAAGGGTTGGCATTCCCATGTATTCCAGGTGATACAATCTAATCCAATTCGTGGGTGACGTTTGCGTTGTCAGGTGCCTGGTTTATTGAAAGGCGAAAGCAGATGGACGTGAAGAATATCTTGGATCAACTGTTGGGTAGTGGCAAGCAACTGGCAACGAAGACCGGGGACTTTGCCGCATCTCAGTTGGGTGTACCTGCGGCTGGTCCAGAGCGTAACTCTGCACTGTCGAATCTTGGCAAGGGTGCGGCAGTGGGTGGTCTACTGGCTTTGTTGCTCGGTACTAAGACCGGTCGCTCCGTAACTGGTAAAGCCGTCAAGTATGGAAGTCTCGCAGCCGTGGCAGCAGTCGCGTACAAAGCTTATGAGAGTTGGCAATCCGACCAGACTGGTCAAGTAGGCCAATCGGGCCCAGGGCCTGCTTCGTTAAGTGGACCGCCAGCGTTGCCAGGTCAGTCGATCACGGATCTTGATGAAGCGGAGTCGAACAAGCGGGGGCTGACATTGTTGCAAGCGATGATTGCTGCGGCCAATGCCGATGGTCACATTAATCCGGATGAACGCGCGCGGATTGAAACGCAGTTGCACAATCTCGACTTGGGGGAAGATGCAAAGCAGTTGGCAGAGCGAGAGTTGCGCAGCCCATTGTCAGTGGAGCAGTTGGCAAGCCGCGTGGACTCGCAGGCGGCTGCGTCGGAAGTTTATTTGCTCTCGTCGTTAGTGGTCGACGAGCGAGATCCGATGGAGCAGCAGTATTTAGAGCGACTCGCAGTGGCATTGCAGTTACCTGCCGATCTGGTTGTGCGATTAAATGCAGCGTCAACGTTTTAGTGGCTATGGGCAGGTAGAGCGAGGTGGACGGGCGAGATCGCCAGCCAAATTGCGGCTTGGCGTGCTTCGCACGGGGATGACGTGAATTACACTAGTCGCTGCTCCACGATCGCAAATCTTTCTCCGCCGGTTGGTTATCCTCGCCTTTGTTCTTCTTACCGTAGTGCTATCGCTCATGCATCTTCGATCTTTGTCCAATGGATTCTGCCAATCCGCAAAAGTCTGTGCTGCTCCGCGCAAGTGGGCTAGTTTTCTAAAGCTGGCTCAAGGGCTGGCGGCGGTTGTCGGTTGGTTGCTTGCGACGTCCTCTCTGCCGGCGCAAGTGTACGATTCGCCCCAGGCGGCCGCCGCGGATGCGGACTTTGCAGTTCAGGGCGAGTACGCGAGCGATAAGCTAGGGCTGCAGGTAATTGCACTTGGCGATGGCGACTTTGATATTGTCGTCTATCAAGGCGGTTTACCTGGCGCTGGATGGGATCGCACTCCGCCGCAGAGAACAGATGGCGATGCGGAGATTGTGGCTGAGTTAGTGAAAGCACGAGGTCTGAAACGCATTGACAGGACGAGTCCGACGTTAGGTGCGAAGCCACCAGCCGATGCTGTTGTGTTGTTTGAT
>JANPLP010000189.1:0-5447 GCA_031426595.1 Planctomycetia bacterium
GGAAACCGGTGTGGCAATTGATTTGTGAGATGTCTGCTGAGCAGTTTGCGGCGTGCATCGATTTTCGGTATCTAGCGGACGCATTAACCAAGGCACAAGCGATTGAGATCCTGCGGCGCCACGAGCCCACCAAAGCGGCGCGGATAGAGCAGTTGAACCTCGAGGGCTATCCGAGCTACACCACTTCCGCTGGTTGGCTGGGTTACTCGGACGAAGCTTTACGATCGAAATGCGACGATCTCAGGAGCCGCGGTTGGTCGCACTTTAAAATCAAAGTCGGTCGCGACTTGGCGGACGACAAGCGGCGTTGCCGAGTATTGCGCGAGAGCATGGGCTACGATGCGCACATGATGATCGACGCAAATCAAGTTTGGGATGTGCCGGAAGCCATTGAGTGGATTGGCGAGTTGGCAGAATTCAAGCCGTGGTTTGTGGAGGAACCGACGAGCCCCGATGACATTCTAGGGCACCAAAAAATCGCGCAGGCGATCGCGCCGATTCGGGTGGCAACTGGAGAAATGTGTCACAACCGAATCATGTTTAAGCAGTTTATGGAGTGCGGCGCGATGCAGGTCTGCCAGCTCGACAGTTGTCGATTGGGGGGCGTCAACGAGGTGTTAGCCGTGATGATGTTGGCGGCACGATTTGATGTGCCGGTCTGTCCGCATGCGGGTGGAGTCGGACTGTGTGAGTATGTGCAGCATTTGAGCATGATCGATTATGTCTGCGTGTCCGGGACGCTCGAAGGTCGCGTGGCGGAGTACTCTGATCATTTGCACGAGCATGTCTGCGATCCTGTGGTAATGCGAGACGGGCGTTACATGCCCCCCAAGGATCCCGGCTACAGCGTCAAGTTTACGGAGTCGGCGCTTCGCAATTTCAGCTTCGGGTAGGTGGGATGCGGAGTTTGGCAATTGAGCTAGCCTGGGCGAATTTGCGGGGTCGGGCTATAACTGGGGGCATCGCAGCGTGCGTTTTTTGAAGTTGCGCGACCGCAACAGGCATGAACCGAACCGTATACGCTCGACTTGAATACCTGCGCTTCGAAAATAGCAAACGCCGCTTATGCAAACCATGGATCCCAGCCTTGACCCTGCGATTGAACGCCAGCGACTTCGGCGCCGAACGTTTGCCATCATCTCGCACCCTGACGCGGGTAAAACCACGCTAACTGAAAAGTTGCTATTGTTTGGCGGTTCCATCGAGACGGCGGGCGCAGTCCGAGGCCGCAAGAATCAGAAAGCCGCTACCTCGGACTGGATGGAGTTAGAGAAGCAGCGCGGGATCTCGGTCAGTTCGACGGTGCTGACATTCGAATTCGACAATTGCCAAGTCAACTTGCTGGATACGCCAGGTCACCATGACTTCAGTGAGGACACCTATCGCACGTTGATGGCCGCAGATGCCGCGGTGATGGTCATCGACTTGGCGAAAGGTGTCGAAGCGCAAACTGAAAAACTGTTCCGCGTCTGCGCGCTCCGAAAAATTCCCGTGTTGACGTTCGTAAACAAAGTTGACCGTACTGGTTTATCGCCGCTGCAAGTGTTGGACGACATCGAACGTAAGTTTTCCATCGAAGCAGTTCCGCAGACTTGGCCGATCGGAACGGGTGCGGATTTTTGTGGCTTCGTCGATTTACTCGATGAGCAGGTGCATTTGTTTCAGCAGCGGGATAGCTCGCGGCGTATTCAATCCACGAAGTTGACGTGGGCTGAGTTTGCGGATGAACATGCAACGATCGCACCGGTCCAAACGGGTGCCACGGCGAACATGCGGAACTATTCGACGGAAGCGCTCGTTAAAGCCGTGCATGAAGAGATTGAGTTGGTGCAGATGGCCGGCGCGACGCTCGATCAAGATCAGTTCCTGCGAGGCGAACAGACCCCAGTTTATTTTGGTAGCGCGCTTACGAACTTTGGTGTCGAGCATTTCTTGCGAGGCTTTTTAAGACTCTGTCCGCCCCCGGGCGATCGGCTGAGCAATGTTGGGCCGATCACCGCTAGTCGACCGGACTTTGCAGGCTTTATCTTTAAGATTCAAGCGAACCTCGACCCGCGTCATCGCGATCGTGTGGCGTTCGTGCGAGTGTGTGCGGGACGTTTTGAACGCGATATGGAAGTCACCGTCGCACGCAGTGGTAAGAAGATTCGTGTGCCGCGGGCGCTACGAATATTTGGACAAGATCGCCAGACAATGGAAGAGGCTTTTCCGGGGGACATCATCGGTGTAATTTGCCCAGGCGAGTTCCAGTTGGGAGATACTTTGTGCCAGGGCTCGCCGGTCCACTACGAAGCACTGCCACAGTTCTCACCTGAGTTCTTTGCGATCCTCGATTGCCCAGACACCTCGCGTCGCAAGCAGTTCGACCGTGGACTGTCACAATTAGTTGAAGAGGGTGCCATTCAGGTATTCATTGACGCGCGCTCGACGCGACGCGAAATGATTTTGGCAGCGGTCGGTGAACTGCAATTTGACGTCGTGCGTTTTCGTTTGGAGAGCGAATACAATACACCCACGACTTTGAGTATTCGTCCATTTAAGCTGGCGCGGTGGATGAATGTGACTGTCGACCAGTTACCCACGTTGAAGTTACCGTATGCCGCAAAACTGGTAAAAGACCAATACGGTCATTATGCGGTTCTACTTCAGTCTGAATGGGATGTGCAGCACGTGGAGCGTGAGAATCCAAAAGTGCGCTTCGATGCCATCCGCGTATCGAGCTTCGAGCAAGCTATTGCTGAACGAGCTAACGCCGAATCACAGGTTTAAGCTCGAGTGTCTGAACTGACGGATGTTATACCGATGCATATCCCTGCGACTCGGAAGGCATCCTGCTTATCAAACCCCATTTTTTCGGGGATTGGATACGCCGTTTCCCTAGCCTGATGCCTAAGTTTTAAAGTTGCGCTACCTGGGCCTGAAAGTCCACCATGTCCTTAGTGCTTTGTCCAGATTCAATTTTCGGGTGGCACGCTCTAAGGCTCTGCGGCGGAAGCCAGTCGAATCACGCCCTTCGCAGTGCCTCAGAGCGTGCCACCCTAAAATTAAGCTGTAACGATGCACTTGCCTTGGCTGGTAAGCCGTAGTGCGAAGACCAATCGAGAGACGATCCCCATACGGGCGACACACGATCGAGTGTGTCGGGCCTTGAAGCCTTAGGCATGGCAAGTCCGGTGCCTAACGCACCGGCGCTTAACTCATGCGGTTTCGCGGCCTCAGCCCAAGTTGCTTCCGTACATGGAGTGTGAGACACTGCATCTGGGTACGGGAGCGAATGGGCTGGAACGGACAACTTTGATAAGTGGGAGTCGATTCGATGCAAACGAAACTCGTGTTGATGACGCTGAGCTTAAGTGGGTTGGTTTCTTGGCTCGCCTGCGACGCCCTTGCACAAGACGCCAAACGTGGCGAGGCGATACCGGATGCGGAAGTCGCGCCGCTCGTACGGGAACATTTGCAACTTCTGCAGGGGCAAGTTCGAGCTCAACGTGCCGCACAGGCGGCTGGTGTTCCAATGATGCGAATCCAGCCAGCTCGCCCTCTCAATGGATTGCAGATCGACTTGAATAGTTTGGTGTTAGCCAAATTTGACGTTGGACCGAAAGGTGCGCAGTTAGTTGCTCTCGTGGAGCAGACTCGAACGGAGACGCAGAAAGTCACCGTGACCGCTTTTCGGCAAGAGGTTAAAACACGCAAAGTGCAGGTTGCCGACGCTGAGGGCAAACTTAAAGAAGTCGAGCAGCAGTACAACGTAGCGGTCCCGTTTACTCAAGATATCGATCGCGAAGTGCAGGTACCGGTCGGTAAAAAACCAACCGCTTTCCCATTTGCGAGTCTGCGCATTTATCGGCTTGATGGCAGCAAAGTCACCGAGGCTGAAGCGAAGACATTACTCGAGAAGACAACGCCCGTGTTTTGGCTGAAAGGATTCACGGGAGATATCAAGCCGATTGAAGGAGTCGTCTTGCAAGCGATCAATCCGGCATGCTTGATTGTCGTTACCGAGCCCACGCCGGTAGAGCCAGGGGCTTTCCCGCTGCCAGCCAATCCTAGGTAGTCGCGGCCACGGTTCGGATGAGCTGCCGGTTCAGATCCTCGAACTGGTTTAGACCGAGTTCTCGGGTATCTCAGGCTTCGCGAATCCTGCCGTGGTCTTCTTTGATTTCGAGCTCCATGTTGCAACTTTGCGAAGCGTGGGGGTCAACAGTCCCATGATATAGCCGATAGCCAGAGTGCTGAGCAACAATGCGGCTTGGGGTAGCTGAAAACTCCAAGTCAACAAGCGGACTTCGGTCGCCTCTATATTTTGGAAGACGATTATCAAGCTGAAGACCAGCAAGACTGCTAAGAAGATCCACTTCAGCTTATGCATGTTGTTTCCTCAAGATGAACACGACAGCAACCTGTTGGTTATAGTTCATGGTTCGATACGGAGGTGGGTTCACGATTTTGGCGGCTTGAGTGGCTGCCGAAACGTCGCGCCTACTGGCAGCACGCGGTTCGGCCCGGTGACGATGGGCACTGCACCGGGCGGAACTTCGATCCGCATACCAATCGAACCGTAGCAATGGTTGAACTGCTCGATGAAATCTTGCAACTCTTCGTCAGGTAAGCATATTGCGCCAACGACATGGGCGTCTTGCCGAATGATGCCAGTAAGCGGTTCCCGGTTGAGACTAGACGACATAGTGTTTCCGTTCGCGTGAGCTCAAGGCGGTAGTCGCCGCCGATCGAAACGCCAGCAGCTTTGTAAGCTTAAGCGAAACTGCAGGTTGTCGAGGTCAGAAATTCGAAATTCCACTAAGCTGTGGACTGTTTTGCGCTGCAAGAGTCGGTTTTCAGGGGCACGACTCACGTAACCCGGAAAGCAACTTCGCACCACGAGCTCATTCTAGCGATTCTCACCTTTGAACCAATACAGAAAAAATCAAGTTAATGGGAGTTAAATTGCCGGTAGAATGGAGCTTAGATCCGCTTTCGTGCGTCTCAATGACGCAAAAGGCTCCTTCAGGTATTGCATTGAGCAAATGAGGAGTTAAACTTTAGCTTGTTGTTGGTGAACTGAGCCCGTAATACTTTCCCGCATCTTGCTAACCCGCGATCGACGACTGGTAGCCGCAGATCGCAGTTGGCCGAGTTTCAAACTACAGGCTCGTTAGCTCAGTACAAGTTTTGCTACCACTCCTCGCCTTACTTGCCGACGTGTGAAGACGATTTGCCAACAGCGATGACTTTTCCAAAGTGTGGTACCCCCTGCCATACGATTCGACTTCACACGTCGTCCCTTTCCTATACTTGGCGATAGCCTGCAAAAACCGCAGGAACCCGGGCTTCCTCTCCGAGCCCCTCCCTTTCTGTTAGAATTCTTAATTGCGATGGTTGCCTCACTCTAATGTCGGGAAATCATGACTGATTGCAACGCAAAGCCCGTTGGTGATAAGCAGTCG
>JANPLP010000190.1:0-2740 GCA_031426595.1 Planctomycetia bacterium
ATAGAAGGCCAAGTCGTTCATATCGGCGATCTCGTGGAAGTAATCCATGGTCGCTGCCAACAAACCGACGACGTGATGACATCCGCTATCGCTCCAGCACCGCGTGAAGGAACTCCTCAAACCTGGACTCGCAGCGATTTGATGCAGCACCTTGAATTGCGAGGTATCCACACCTCAGCCATCCGCTGGATGGGTGCCGAGCGAACTCAATTGCGTCACGGAAAACGTGCCGACAATGCATCCCATGACAACAGACAAGGGGGAAGCCCAGACTCGCCATCTGTAACACAAGCATCGCGAGGAATTTCTATCCCAAGTCGAGGCCAAACGCCAGCTTTTGTGCAAGAGCGAGCCGTAAAGCAATCCGAGATGCTGCTCAGCCAAGCGATCACCGAGTACATCACGCTGAAAACAGGTGACCGAACCGCTTGGCGCATTAGCATGTCCGTGCCGCCACAGTTCGTTCCGTTAATGCAAGTGAAAACCAATATCGTTTCGATAGGTGGCGGTGAAGAACCGTGGGAAGGCTCACAACAGTTTACGTTCGAAGTTAAAGACCGCGGCGCACTGATCCAGGTGCCGATCCAAGCGACATTGCAACTGCCACCCATGATCGTCACTTCAACCCGCGCCATGCGACGCGATGAAATCATTTCCGCGGACGCTCTGACCTATACCCCGCTTCCCAACAAATCGGGCATCGATCCAGCGCTCTACTTTACCAACATCGACGAGCTAGTCGGTAAACAACTGAGACGTAGCGTGACCAGCGGACAAGCTTTCGAAACACCTTTTATCGGCGATCCAGTCATTGTCACCCGCGGCGAACTTGTTGAAGTCGAATCGGTCTCCGGCGGCATCGTGGTGCGAACCAGCGGCCGAGCGACTGCGAGTGGAGCTGTCGGTGATCTAATTGATGTCGAGCTGCTGCCATCGCGCAGCCGCATCCTTGCAACCGTCACGGAACCACTGAAAGTTCGCGTGGCCGCGGCACCTGCTCGCGCGAGACTAAACTAACTCACCCATTCCTCACGGAAGGCACACCTACATGCACGTCTCAATCTTGTCGTTGCTATACACCGCGGACACGCGAATCGCGCGGGCTGGTCTGATAGTACTAGTGCTGCTCTTTTCTGAACAAGCAATTGCACCAAACTGCGCCCTTGCACAGAACAACAGCCTCTTCCTCAACCCTCAAGCCACCAGCTCACAAGCGGCCTATGCCGCGCCCCAGCAAGGCCCGCAATCTGCGACTCGCACACCGATGACTATAGAATCTGGGAGCTTGGTAACATCACCCGTCCCCGTTTCGCCGCAATTTTCAGCCGCAAGTTGGACGTATCAACCACCCGCGCAACAACGTGCCCTACATGTCCATGACATCATCAGCATTCGTGTTGATGAGACCGCGCGAATGAGCGCCGAAGGCCGTGCTTCACAACGCAAAAATGCACTCTACGACGGAGTGCTTGAAGATTGGCTGCAGTTCGATGGTTGGGACAGTATCAAACCAGCCACCCAATCCGATGGCGACCCAGCGGTCTCAGGACAACTAAACACGACCTATCGAGCCAACTCAGATGTCATCACCCGCGAAACTCTGACGTTCAACATTGCCGCCGAAATCGCCGACATTCGACCCAATGGTAACGTCGTCATCGAAGCCCACAAAACGATTACCAACAATGATAACCGCTGGCAAGTTTCCCTCAGCGGCATTTGCCAAGCCGACGATATCGGGCCCGACAACGTCGTGCTCAGCCGCAATTTAATCGACTTGAAAATCGACAAACGCGAAAGCGGTCAGGCTCGCGACGGATACCGTCGCGGTTGGTTTACCGAGTTCATGAGTCGCTTTCAGCCGTTTTAATGGGGACACAGCCTAGCATCGCAAACTCTGCCCACACAAAATCTTCGCAAAGTTTAAACACCAGGTCATTTTATGCGCGCTCACCACGGTCAATATGTTGTGACCCAGCAAAACTGCAAGTCCGTCCGATCCGCGAGCTTGCGGCTGGCTGTCACTGTCAGCGCGCTACTGCTCTGCCTGGGTTGCGATAATTACGCGCAAGGTCAAGAACAACTACTGCTGCGCGATCTCTGCCGCCTGAAAGGCATCGAAGAAAATACACTCCAAGGACTTGGCTTGGTGGTCGGCCTAAAGGGCACCGGCGATGGGAAAATGCGACCTACTGCAGTCGCCCTCGCGCGAACCATGCAGATCATGGGAGGTAACATATCAACCGACCTGCAAGGCTTTCCAAAAATCGAAGAACTTGCCGAAGCCAACAACACGGCACTCGTCTTCATCACCGCGGAAGTTCCTGCCGCCGGCGCACAGCAGGGCGACCTACTCGATTGCACCATCAGCGCACTGGGTGCTAAAAGTCTAGAGGGTGGAACACTGCTACTCTCACCACTACTGGGACCACGCCCCGACCGACCCGTCATCTACGGACTCGCACAAGGCCAAATTAAACTTCAAAACCCAACACTCCCAACCAGCGGCACGCTCCACCGCGGCTGCAAAATGGAAGCCACGATTCGAAATGACTTTGTGGCGGACGGAAAGATCACTCTCATCATCGATCCGGATAACACCAGCTTCACCACGGTGCAAAACATCGAGGACGAAATCAATAACTTGAATCGAAGCGGTTTGACGGGCCCCAATATGACCGACGCATCCGCTGAACAAATAATGATTGCTAAAGCCATCGATGAACGGCACGTCGAAGTT
>JANPLP010000191.1:0-4714 GCA_031426595.1 Planctomycetia bacterium
GGGCGCGGGGGCCGGGTTTGGCTTTGCAACCACTCCAGAGGAAGCGGAGATTGGATTGCAGCAGTTCTTGGACGAGCGGCTGGGTGAGTTCGGCATTTATGAGGACTCGATCGATCGTGATGAAACGTTTCTGTTTCACTCAGTGCTGACGCCAGCATTGAATACTGGATTGCTATCTCCTCAGCAGGTGGTTCGGGCGGCGATGGAACGAGTCGACTGCGTGCCCATGAATTCGCTGGAAGGTTTTGTTCGGCAAGTGATTGGGTGGCGCGAGTACATGAAATGTGCTTATGTACAGATGGGGAACGAGCAGCGGACGGTGAACTACTGGAATCATCAGCAAGCGATGCCCGCGGCATTCTACGACGGGACGACTGGAATTGAACCGGTGGATACAGTGATTCGTCGGGTTCAAAAGTTCGCTTACTGCCATCACATTGAACGGCTGATGATCCTGGGCAATTTCATGTTGCTTTGCGAGATCCATCCGGATGCTATTTATCGCTGGTTTATGGAGGTGTTCATCGACGCGTATGACTGGGTGATGGTTCCGAATGTTTACGGAATGAGTCAGTATGCGGATGGTGGGAGGATTACGACGAAGCCGTACATTAGCGGTTCGAGCTACGTGCGGAAGATGAGCAATTTTAAAAGCGGACCGTGGTGCGAAGTCTGGGACGGTTTGTATTGGCGATTTGTGCATAAGCATCGTGCGTTCTTTTCAAAAAATCCGCGGATGTCGGTGATGGTTTCTCAGTGCGACCGGATGGGTGCAAAGCTGGACAAGCATGTATCCGTCGCCGATCACTTTTTGGCAGCATTGCATGCCGGCCTGTAGCGGAACGTCGGAGACCAGGGGTGCCTGCCAACTGATGCGGCAATTGGATGGCGTTGGATGATGAATTCGCGTTATTCCAGATGGGCGACTGAGTTTTAATTGGAGAGGCTCGCAAAGCGTCGAGACTTTGCCCAGTGGTTTTGTAAGGGGGCTTTGGAATACGAGCCATTTGGTGGGTGGCACCTACTGGAAACTGTGCGTTGGTGGGTCTCGTTCCTCGACCCACCCTACATCGGCGCAGGGGGCTGGGTTAAGCGGCTATTGCGCCTGGGTGTCTCGTGAATGGAGCAAGCAGCCGTTTGGTGGGTGGCACCAACTGAGAACTGGCACCTACTAAAAACTGTGCGGTGAGACTTTGCCCAGTCCACCTTGGTGGGTCTCGTTCCTCGACCCACCCTACATGAGCGCAAGGGGCCTGGGTGTCTCGTGAATGGACTTGTGGAGATCCGAGAGGGGAAGGTATCCACACTTTGGGGGTTCCGCGGAACTTTCTCTCCGAGGTTGGGTTCGATATACCGGGCTGGTGAGATAAAACGGCCACAATCGTTGGACCTGGGGCTGGCAGCGAATCAACTGTGACTAGAGTAGATTCTGGACTGCTGCTGCTTTTAGGCCCCACATTTGGTTTGGCTAGTCGTTTATTTAAGATTCTCGTCTCATTATGAAAAAGATGACACGTATGGCTGGTTTACGTCTTTTTTCGGGTGCGTTCGCACTAGTTATCAGTTTGGCTGTGGCAGGTGCTGCTGGGGCTCAGGACTATGTCGGGGTGTTGCCTGAGTTGTTGAAGCCAGAAGTCGCCCAGCGGCTGGAGTTAACAGAGGATCAAGTGGCAGAGGTTCGAAAGTTAATCGCCCAGCGTACGAGTGGCGCGATTGGCTTGAGCCAGTTGGTGCGAGAAGCACCGCCGACTGAGCAGAAGCAGATGCGAGCAGACTTCAACGCAGAGAGCGAGAAATTGGGCTTCGCGTTGTTAAACGAGAAGCAGCAAGTGGGATTAAAGAAGATCCGTGCGGGTTGGCTGGGAATGTTATCACTGGAGGACGAAGAGGTTGCGACCGGATTGAATCTGGCTGATTGGCAGAAAGCGATCGTTTCCGAGTGGATGAACAAAGTGCGCGACAATCGTCGTGGCCCGACGGCTCAGAAGACGCGAGATGAAGCCGAGCGCGCGATTCGCAAGGAGTTATCGGAGAGCCAGTGGGCGGCTTGGCAAGTGTTGGCAGGCAAGATCGAAGCCTCGACGGCTGGGGCTCCAATGCCGCCAGACAAAAATTCCCCCGCGGTAGGTGCTGTGGCTGGAAAGGCTGCGACTGAGCCGTCGGCGAATTCGGAATTGCCTATCGATGAGGTTCGACTGGAGATTAATTTCCAAGGGGAGCCTTGGGATAACGTGTTGAATTGGTTGGCGACACAAGCTGACATGGCGATGCAGTCCGATGTGTTTCCGCCGGGGTCGTTTACTTACCGCGATCGATCGCGGGGGTACACGGTCGGTGAGACGATGGACATTATGAACGCTTCTATGCTCAGCACCGGCTACACTCTAGTGCGTCGCGGGCGGCTGATGAAGTGCATCGATTTGGAGCAAGAATTATCTAAAGAGGTGATCAAAGAGTTCGCTGAGTTCGTCAAAACGCCGGAGGAGTTGGCGAAGCGCGGTGACTTTGAGCCGGTGCGTTACTTGTTCTCGTTGTCGCGGTTGGATCCAGATGCATCGAAGGCTGAGATCGAATCGATGCTGAGCATTTTGGGATCGGTGGCAAGTTTGCCGTCGGCGGGTCAAATTGCGGTAACCGATACTGCGGGGAACGTGCGAGCCATCGCAGCGATGCTTAAGCGAGCTGAGGATCCGGAGTCAGCGCGTGGTTCGACGATTGTTGAGTTTCAGTTGAAGCATATCACGGCGGAGGAAGTGCTGACTGCGGCGCGGCCGCTGTTGGGGTTGCCGGCGGAGCAGAATACGAGTCCTGATCTGAGTCTGGCGACGGACACTTTTGGAACCGTAATTTATGGTACCGGAAAAGCAGATAAGCTTCAGCAGCTTCGGGACTTGGTCAAGTTGATGGATACGGCGCCGAGTGAGCAGGATCAGACGGGGGGCCGAACTGAGAACACGGAAGTCAAGCGTCACCGCGTAAAGGGTGGTGACTTGGAGATTGCGTATCAAGTGGTTTCGCAGTTGTTGGCGGGGTTGCCTGATGTGCGATTGGCTAAAGACGAAGTTGCGAAGATGTTGATTCTGCAGGGCCGGTCGGCTGAGCATAAGTTAGTCGAAGACACACTGGCGACTTTGGCTGGTGAGTCATCGGATTTCAAAGTGATCCAGTTGCAGAAGTTGGATGCGAGATTGGCCATTGATGCGATCAAGAAGTTCTTTGGGATAGCAGATTCGAAGGATGCGGATGCTTCGGGGCCCGTGATCGATGGCGACCAATTCGCGAAGCAAGTTTGGGTTAAAGGTTCGGCTTCAGAAGTGGAGCAGATTCGGACGTTCATTGAAGAGTTGGAGAAAAATGCTGAGGCTACGGATGTGTTGGGAGAGAAAGTTCGTATCATTCCGTTGACGGGTCGGTCGGCGATAAGCACGCTGCAGCAGGCGCAAGAGTTGTGGAATCAGACGAATGGCAAAAACAAGATTCGGTTTATCAAGCCGAATGCTGATTCTGCAGCGCCGGGTTTGCCCCAGCGGGCAACGAATCCTGATTCCAAGATTTTGCAGGATGAAGAAGCCAAGTCGCAGCCTCAAGCTGAATTGAAGGGCAAGGCGGCGCGGCGTTCGATCATCATACGCCCGAACGGTCGAGTACCTGTGAATGTCGCTGAGCCGGCTCCCGTGGGTCGCTTGGCGAGTTTAGTGACACGAGCGCAAGAGACTGAAGCGAAGGGTGCTGCGGGTGCTCAGGCTCCGGATGTGAAAGCTCCGGAAGCGAAAGCGGCTGAGAAGCCGGTCGAAGAAGGTGTGGGCAGTGACATTGTGATTATGCAAGGTCCTGGAGGGCTGATTGTGACGTCGGAAGATAAGGCGGCGTTGGAGCAGTTCGATCGACTGATGCGAATGTTGTCAGAGCAATCCACGATGGGGACGGGTGAGCCGACGGTGGTTTATTTGCAGCACATCAAAGCGGTCGCAGCGAAAGAATTGCTGGAAACCATCATGAGCGGGTCGACGGGTTCATCAAGCGGCGGCGGAAGTCTGCTGGGTGATTTGGCGGGCGGCGTGATGGGCGGTGGAATGTTTGGAGCCTTGCTGGGTGGTGGCGGCGGAAGCAGCAGCAGTTCGTTAGGTTCAACTTCAGGGATGGCCAGTGGCGATTATACGATTACTGCGGATCCACGCTTGAATTGTTTGATCATCAATGCGAGTCCGCAGGACATGGCATTGTGCGAAGACTTGTTGAAGGTGATCGATCAAGTGGAGAGTCCTTATTCGATTGAGACGAAAGGGCAAGTTAGGTTGATTCCGGTGATCACTCAGGATGTATCTCAAGTGTTGGCTACGCTTAAGACGTTGTATGCGGATCGTATTGAAGGCGCTGCGGCGGGTGGTGCGGGAGGTGGAGGTAATCGTCAACCGGATCCTCGCGAGTTGATTGAAGCGTTGCGAGGCGGTGGTGGCGGTGGGCGAGGCGGTCGCGGGGGAGCTTCGAGTGAACTGAAGGAATCAAAAATTGCTTTGAGTGCAGATACGAATACAATCACGTTGATCTTGATTGCTCAGCCGCAGGTTATCAACTAGATCGAAGAGCTGATTGCCGCGATTGATGAAGCGGGTAGTGGCGATGGTGAAGAGACAATTACTGTCGTGCCTATTCCTGGCGGGACCAAGGGTAAGACGTTGGGAGCAGCGCTGGGCAGAGCGTTGGGTTCGAAAGC
>JANPLP010000192.1:0-1488 GCA_031426595.1 Planctomycetia bacterium
CGCACCCGCGTCGGTGCTTGTAAGCGATGCAAGCGGCGAACTCATCAGCCTCAACGGACAATTGCTCGGTCAAGCTGTTATTGAACTCGGAGGTGGCCGCCGCGAACTCAGCGATCGAGTTGATCACCAAGTCGGCCTCGAAATGCTCGTGCGACTCGGTGATACCATACGCCCCAACCAACCACTTATCAAGATCTTCGCTCGCAACGCCGGCGATCAAGCCACCGCGGAACAAATTTTGCGCCGCGCAATCACAATTCGCTAACGCGCTGCTGCGAACTTAGCCCTCCAGCAGCTACGCTTCCGCTATTTCAGCGCCCGCTCACTCGCCTCAGCGCGATTGCTGACATAGTTTTGACGCGGTTTTGGCACGGTTTTGGCTTATCGGGTCGCCAAGCCTTTCGTTTTACCGCTCCGCATGTCAGCAGCCCCACTCGAGGAACGATTATGACTCGCACCCGTTACAAAACGCTCGCCTTGATCGGATTGTGGTTGATCACCGCAATTCAGACTGCCGTCGCGCAGTCTCCGAATCGAAAGCCACCTAACGCGCCCGCGCCGCCACAGAGACAACCCGCGCAAAACCCCGCAACTCAAAATCCAGCAACTCAAAATCTAACTAAACCAACGAACTCTGCGAATGCTGAGAAAACTCAAACCGCAGCCAGCAAACCACCAGCAGACCAAATTGGCAAAGGTGGCGAGCTCCATCAGATCGCGGGGGGCGAACAGCCCATCATGACGACTCAACAGGGCATTCCGGTTTCGGATGACCAGAACTCGCTCAAAGCCGGGACCTCAGGTCCAACTCTGCTCGAAGACTTCCATTTGCGTGAGAAACTCTTTCACTTCGACCACGAGCGAATTCCCGAACGCGTGGTCCATGCACGTGGATTTGGAGCTCACGGCTACTTTGAAAACTACGAATCGCTATCCGATCTAACTCAAGCCAACTTGTTTCAGAAAGCGGGTGAAAAGACTCCTGCCTTCGTTCGCTTCTCGACCGTCGGGGGCAGCCAAGGCTCACCTGATCTCGCTCGCGATGTGCGTGGCTTCGCTGTCAAACTCTACACTCAAGAAGGCAATTGGGACTTAGTTGGCAACAACATTCCCGTGTTCTTTATTCAAGACGCGATGAAGTTCCCGGACCTAGTGCATGCTGCGAAACCCGCACCTGACCGAGGGTTCCCTCAAGCCCAAACGGCACACGACAATTTCTGGGACTTCATTTCGCTGACACCGGAAAGCATGCACATGATCATGTGGACCATGTCCGATCGCACCCTACCACGCTCATTTCGTTTCATGGAAGGCTTCGGCGTCCACACCTTTCGGCTTGTTAACGCAGAGGGAAAATCAACCTTCGTTAAGTTCCACTGGAAACCAAAACAAGGCTTGCAATCAGTGACATGGAACGAAGCCGTAAAGATCAATGGTGCTGATCCTGATTTCCATCGGCGTGATCTATGGAGTGCCATACAGAACGGC
>JANPLP010000193.1:0-7288 GCA_031426595.1 Planctomycetia bacterium
CTGCGAAGGGGGTGATTTGAGCGACATTAGCCACGCCCTTCGCAAAGCCTCAGAGCGTGCCACCCCAAAATTAATGCTGGACAAAGCACTAGATTAGCCCGGCGTGAGTGCTGGGGACGGTGGATACCTGCATCTGCCGCCGGCAACAGAATCCAGCAACTGTGTGTAAATGTTCTAGCCCAGCCACGGCTTCTGAAACGGGCTAACTGACCCGACCGGAGTCGCATTCCTTAAGCTCTTTTGTGCAAACGCCTTAAGGAAAAAACTGGCACCGATTTTCCGGCGTAAGCAGTTGTTAGTAGACAACTTTTCCACGATAATTTTAAGACCGTGGTAAGTTCGCGCGGGGTCCCATCCGATGCCTGCAAGAGCATCCGACGTGCGGAATCAGGGATGAATGTGAGCCCTCTTCACGAGACTTTAACAAAACTTGAAACTATTGTTTGACACCTTAGCTAGCAATCCTACAATCGGCCTCGCCCGTCAAGGGAGTCTCGCATCGACTGCCGCCACCGATTCACTTCTGAAGTTGAACGGTGGTCGACCGCAGTGCGAGGACGTAGCAAGGTTTGCTGCGCCAGAACATAGGAACCAAGTCCCGCAATGATAAGCGTGGCGTTGACCAGTAGGAGTGCACGTTGAGCATGTCACACGATGTGAACCAGAGCGAAAAGGATATCGCTGCTCAGGTGCGATCAGCTCTGGTCGCTCGTATCAGCGCGGAGCGCTACGATCTGTGGATTGCCCCTGAAACGCAGTGGTCATGGTGCGACGGTGCGCTGACGCTAACTTTCGAAAGCGAATTCGCGTGTCAGCTAGTTCGACGCATGATGGGAAAGGACCTTAACGCTGTGCTCACTTCGGTTGTTGGTCCGCATGCTGAGCTCAAGTTGGAGATTGGCAAACCCGACAAGCATGACCAGACGCTTGCAAGTGATAGAGCAGCAAACCATCTGAGGGCCGTGCCACCGAGTTTGACGGAAACAGTGAAATCATCGATGGACACGTCGACCGTAGCAACGGTCAGTTTTGCGGCTGAACAGCATGCAAACTTGGAAGAGCCTTGCTCGACGATCAAGTTTCCGCAGCCAGTGCCCGTCAAAGAGTTAGAGCCCCGGTCAAACGCCGGGCGCGAGTTCTGGAGTCGCTTCATTGCTGGCCCCTGCAATCAGTTGGCGTGGACGACAGCGAACATGGTGGTTACCGATCCAGGTCGCATGACACCGGTCCTCTTTCATGGACCATGCGGAGTCGGGAAGAGTCATTTGATTGCTGCCATCGCTCAGCAACTGCGCACGCATTGCCGAATGCGGCGTGTGGTGCATTTGACCAGTGAGCAGTTCACGAACGATTTTACCGAAGCGATCAAAGGTGGCGGGTTGCCAATGTTCCGTCGCAAGTATCGCGACGTTGAAGCCTTGATCGTGGACGACGTACATTTTTTAGTTGGTAAAAAGGCAACGTTAGGCGAGTTCAAACATACGCTCGACAATTTATTGCGGTTGGGAAAACAAGTCATCTTAACTTCTGACCGATCGGTGAACGATCTGCATGGCTTGGGGAGCGACGTGGTAGGTCGGTTACGAGGCGGTTTAGTCAGCCCTTTGATGCCGATTGATGAGCAGACACGGGCGGCGTTGTTGCAACGTGATATCGACGAGGCGTCGATTACCATTCCAGCCGATGTGGTCAAACAGATCTCTGGAAGAACGGTGGGCGATGGTCGCGTCCTGCAAGGAATCGTCAAGCGATTGATTGCTGTGGCATCGCAGGCGAGTGTCGGTTTGACTTGGGATCAGTGCTGGAACGCGGTTTATGACTTGGTCCAAGCGACTCAGCCGGTGGTACGATTGGGAGATATTGAACGCGTCGTCTGCGAAGTCTTTGGGCTGGCTCCTACGAGTTTGCAATCGTCCAGCAAAACCCGAACAATCGCCCAGCCCCGGATGCTGGCGATGTTCTTGGCTCGCAAATACACACCGGCGGCCTACAAAGAGATTGGCGACTACTTTGGAAACCGTCGGCACAGCACTGTGATCTCCGCGGAAAAGACCGTTGAAGAGTGGCTGCGCGAAAACAGCTCGATGGGCGACGCGCGCGGCTTGACGGTTCGCGACGCGATACGCCATGTCGAAACGCACCTACAAGTTGGTTAGCTTCTGTCGCAACATTTGAAAAGATAACTCGCCATGCTCGAATCAGCTCTACCGCGTCTTCATTCGCTGCTTGGGCTGGTGGTCATGATTCTGATCGCGTGGGCGATGAGCTCAAATCGTCGCAGGTTTCCCTGGCGTGTGGTCATTGGCGGGCTGCTATTGCAATTCTTGCTGGGCATGGCAGTTCTACGGACTGTGCCGGGGCAATGGTTCTTTGCGGAAGCCAATCGCGCCGTGGAAGGCTTTCAGTTTTTCGTAGGTCAGGGCAGCGGGTTTGTGTTCGGGCTGTTTCCGGACGCGAACCAACATGTGGCTGGTGATCGCATGTTTTTGGTAAAGTCATTTGCGTTTGGCGTATTGCCAACGGTTATTGTGTTCAGCAGTTTAATGTCAATCCTGTATCACTTGGGAGTGATGCAGTTGGTTGTACGCGGCGTAGCGGTCGTGATGCAAAAGACGTTGGGGACGAGTGGACCCGAGACGCTGGCCGCAGCCGCCAACATCTTTGTCGGTCACACCGAAGCACCACTGGTAGTGAAGCCCTATCTGGAACGGATGACACGCAGTGAACTGAACGCTTTGATGGTAGGTGGTTTTGCAACAGTAACGGGCAGTCTGATTGCCGGTTACGCAAGCATGGGAGTTGAAGCGGGCCACTTGATCACGGCGAGCGTGATTTCAGGGCCTGCGTCTCTACTGATTGCTAAATTGATGGTGCCTGAGCAAGAAGGCGCAGTGGTGGAGAATTCGCTTGCGATCGAAGGCGGATCGGGTAGCGTGAATTTGGTAGGCGCCGCCGCGCAAGGGGCGACCGATGGAATTAATTTAGCGCTCAATATTGCTGCCATGTTGATTGCTTTTCTCGCATTGATTGCACTGGCCGACTTTGCGTTCGGTCAAGCAGGCGCCTTGGTCGGATTTGTCGATTCAAATGGACAAGCAACACTCAGCTTTACCAAGTTACTCAGTTACGCGTTCGCACCGATTGCTTGGCTGACAGGAGTGCCATGGCACGAATCACTCGACGGCGGAAAGTTGCTAGGCATCAAAATGGTCGCCAACGAGTTCTTGGCTTATGAACAGTTGGGTGAAATGATTCATCGCGAGCAACCGATTAGCGATCGCACGAAGCACTTGATGACCTACGCGCTGTGCGGGTTTTCTAATTTTGGCGCCATCGGAATTCAGATTGGTGGCATCGGCAGTCTTGCACCAGGCCGTCGCAATGACATCGCACAGCTCGGCTTTCGCGCCATGATTGGCGGCACTATCGCGTGTCTTATGACCGCGTGCGTCGCAGGAATCCTGCTCTAACGCAGACAGCTTATCCTCTCGTAGGCCGGATCAAGCAAAGCGCCGATCCGGCATCCCTTACTCACCCAAAATCCTCTCGTAGGCCGGATCAAGCAAAGCGCCGATCCGGCATCCCCCTCACCCAAAATCCTCTCGTAGGCCGGATCAAGCGAAGCGCCGACCCGGCATCCCTCTCTCACCCAAAATCCTTTCGTAGGCCGGATCAAGCGCAGCGCCGATCCGGCATCCCCCTCCCAAAGAATACGCGCCGCTAGAAACGTCGCAGCTCAACGACTTCATCATCCGGACGAAGCCGCCAGACGCTTCGCCCCGCCGAGTAGTGCTCCAGGACGTCATCCGTCCAGCCGCTGTTTTCATCTCGAGCCCACACGATGCGGCTGTTTACCGGATCCGCCGAATTGTAAACCCACTCTTGGTGAACATTGTGACCCTCATCGTATTGAACCAAGATCAGATGCTTGCCCCCGAGTTCGCGCAGTTGATTCACGATCTCCTGCCGTCGATGAGCCCAAGTAGTGGTCTCAAGTTCTCTACCTGAACGAGCGAACGCAAGCAAACTAAAGACCTGGACAAGCAGAGTAGCTGTTACCGCAATTGCCACTTTGCGGCTCTTTTTTAATGATCTTTTGCCTTGCTGTTCGGCGAGCAGCACGTCAAGCGATGAAGGGTGCGTAGGCTGGCGAGTAGACGGTCTGCTTGCAGTACGAATTGCGACGAGCGACACGAGCAACAACCAGGGGAGCAACACGGCTAAGTAGTGCGCATAGACCCACACCACGCAACTCGATAAAGCAATTTGAAGCGCGATTGCCAAGCACAGCGCGCGGGGGACTTTGTATCGCATCCAACGCGTGCCGCTGAAGGGAACAACCAGCCCAAACGGAAATGCAAGGACGAAAAGCACTCCAATTGCATCGCTCAGCCCCAGCTGCCAACCGGCCCATCCAGCCCGGCCTAGATACCAGTTCAGCGAATCGACGGCGTGAAACTTTTGGAACATAGTCGGCACATCACCGCGCGGTGCCACGTTCGCCGAATTCGGTTCGCTGAACACAAACACGGGCGCGACTCCATACTGCGATTCGTGAAGTTCGTAGGGCATCTGCTTCCAATCACCCGTCGAAGCGTGGTTATGCGCTGCAATTACAACCAGCGCCAGGGCAATCGGTATCGCTGAGTAAGCCGCCGCACGCACTGTCATCTCGATTTTCTCTGCGATGGTAAATCGATACCAAGATGCCAGCAGTAGCGCTGCGCAAATCGCCGTGCAACAAAGACCTTCGAAGGGTCTTGAAAGAGCCAATATGGCCACGCCGCAACCGCTGACCATCGCGCTGCTTAATTGCACGCGTCGCCGCATTCGCAGCGAACCTCCGGTCAGGAGCGCACAACCCGCCGCCGCTATCGAGCCATGCAGGAGGCTTTGCGACCATGCTAACTGCAGGAACGGATGAAGCGAGACGATCAAACCGCCGAGCAACGCCCAACGTCTTGGTAAGACTGCAGCCAACATCCACGTTGCGGCGCTGGCCAACAAAGCGGCTGCGAGCCAACTGCCGGCGTGTGGCGAAGCGGTCTGAAGCGTGCCTGAAATCCAATATCCGAATGCGGTGAGGATGGCTGTGCCGAGTGGATACTTTGAAGTGTAGGTCGGTTGCAGAATGATGTGGAACGATTGCAGTGCTTCCCAAGCCGGCGGTGTGGGGTTGGCGAGTCGTCCGTGCAGCAGAGTTTCCGCTGCCAACCAGTAACTGAACTCGTCGTGAATCCGCAGCGAGGGTTGAATGTAGAGCGATAACAGTGCGCCGATGAGCGCGGTCCATGCACCGATGGCTACGATTCCGAGCCGCCACATCATGGGGCTGATGCGCCGTGGGATCGCAATGGCCCGAGTTGCTACGGTCGCCGCGCGGGGCTGTGCGACTTGAACTGGAATGCAACTCATCCGGGCTCCCGTCTTATCGTCGGCGCAGTCTGAGTACGCTTAGCAAGAAACTGCTCGACGCCGCTTGTACGCCGAGCGCAATGGCACCCACCGCAGGAATGAGCACTCGCATGGTTTGGGAGTAGTCAAGATTGCCGAAGCCAGTATGCATCCATCCGCTGGTCTTCCATGCTATGGCGCCAGCACCACCCATGATCAACGCAAAGGAAAGTATCAAACAGCGTTCGAGGGTGAACGTGTGCGAGAGTTTTTCCAACCGATCGTCGAGCGGCAGGAGCCCTTCGAAGCCCGCGAATACTTTTGCCAAAACACCACAAGCAGCGACTTGAAAGGCGACCAGGATAGCAAGGGTGGCAACGAGCAATGTATGCGCATCAAAACTGATGTTCCCTATGCTTAGTTGTAGGAACACGAGCGCATAGCCGACGATGCCGATGGATGCAATCAAAGAGGATGGTGCCAAAAAGGTCCACCGAGGGCTTTGAAGCAAGAAGAATCTGAGAGTCTTCCATCCGTCGCGAAATGTCCGCAGATGAGGGCGATGCGCGCGGCGGCCATCTTTATAAAGTGTGATTGGAATCTCAGAGATGCGAGCACCAAAGAGTGTGCTTTTGACAATCATCTCCGTGGCAAATTCCATCCCTGTACAACGTTGATCGAGTCGGAAATAAAGTTCGCGACGAAAACCTCGCATGCCACAGTACACATCCTTAACAGGTGCGTTGAACATGTTTCGGACCAGCCAGGTGAGAGCTGGATTGCCGAAGCGATGGAGGAGCGGCATAGCGCCGGGCATAATGGTTCCGCCGCCGCTCGGCAGCCGGCAACCTTGAACCAAATCTGCACCTTCGCATAAACGAGTGTAGAATTTGTGAATCTGTGTGAAATCGTAACTATCGTCGGCGTCGCCCATGATTATGAATCGCCCTTTGGCCGCTTCGATGCCGCCCATCAGCGCTGCGCCGTATCCGCGTTCTTCGATATGAACTACGCGAGCACCGAGTTCTTCAGCGATCTGAACCGATTGATCGCGACTGCCATTGTCCGCCACGATGACTTCGCCACTGATCCCCATCCGCTCAAGCGCTTGGCGAGCCTTGAGGACGCAACTACCGACAGTGTCTGCTTCATCGAGACAAGGTATTACCACACTTAGTTCAATCGCTGGCTTCGCCATGTTGAATGAAGTGGCGAAGACAGCATCCCGCGCCGAGCTTGACGGCGGTACTGCGACCGGCAACTCTTCCATCACGGTGGAGCGGTCAAGAGCTTGATCCACAGCGAGCATATCGATGAGATGATCGTACTGCTGTTCAATACGTGAGATTTGGGAAGGCGCACCGCCTCTGTGGGGAAGCGCGATATCTTGTAGTTCATCGCCTAGCGCGATTTTGTCGATTGTCTCACGCTGACTCATCGATGATTCCAGTTGCTCGAGCAGCCAAATGCGAACGTTAAATGGCGAGTCGTCGATTTCGACAAGTCACCAAGTAAGCGTAGGCCACGTTCCCGCGGCGTCAAATCATTGCAACTGGAGAAAGACTAGCAATCACACTAAGAAGAACGGTGGTAGCGATTATTCGAGCTGCAGCGCTGCGGTGGATGCGATCTGCTACTGATCAGATTGGGCACGAGCCGCGTCCTCGGCAGCGCGGTTTCCAGGCTTGCCGTTTGAGCGGCCTCGATCCGAGCGGCTACCGTCTTGGCGGCTTTGCTTGTCCAGCATGGCTCGCAGCGCTTCGGACATGGAACCCTTCGCCATGCCGGGACCAAGTTGATAGACTTCCACGTTGCCTTGGGGAGCGGCCGCTTCGTCGAGTTCCGCGATCATCTTGCAAACCAATTCCAACAGCGGTTCACCCCGCGCCGAAAC
>JANPLP010000194.1:0-19557 GCA_031426595.1 Planctomycetia bacterium
AAGAGTCCGACGTTAGGCGCTAAGCCTCCAGCCGAGGCTGTGGTGTTGTTTGATGGCAGTCCCGCATCGCTGGAAAAAAAATGGCGATCGGGTGCGAAGCGCACGGACGACGGGTTGCTGATCCAAGGAGCGACGTCGGTGGATGCTTTCCAGGATTACTCGTTGCATGTGGAATTTCGAACGCCGTACCAACCTAAGGCTCGGGGGCAGGGTCGCGGTAACAGCGGCGTGTACCATCAAGGACGTTATGAAACGCAGGTGCTTGATTCGTTTGGTTTGGAGGGAAAGGACAATGAGGCTGGTGGTATCTATACGGTGCGCAAGCCGGACTTGAACATGTGTTTTCCTCCTCTGACCTGGCAGACCTATGATGTCGACTTTACTGCTGCGCGATTTCAATCCGGCAAAAAGATTCAAGATGCGATGCTCACGGTTCGGCTCAATGGAGTTGTTGTGCAGCGCGATGTGAAGGTGCCCAATACAACTACGGCGGCGCCCGAAAAAGAGTCCAACATGCCGGGGCCGATATACATCCAGGATCATGGCAACCCGGTTCGTTATCGCAACATCTGGATAGTGCCGCGCGATGCGGCTAAAGATGCGCGGCGGCCTCGAGTGCCCGCTTTCGAACGCTTCTATGCCGGACAAAGTACTGGGCAGGTTTCGGTGCAAGTTAATGAAGCTGAACAAGCTGATGCAGCGGAGTCCTCGGACGTGGGTGGTCGAGTTCTGATATCGCAGCTCGGATGCACCGCTTGCCATGCGACTGCAGATGCGACTTTGCAGAATCGAGCGGCCCCGTTGCTTGGTCAAGCGGGCGGACGGCTGCGTCCGGACCACTTGTTGAAATTCATTGCGGCTCCGCATGACACCAAAGCAGGGACTGTGATGCCGGATCTTTTTCACGGCTTTTCCGAGGAAGAACGGGGTCGTCAGTCGCAAGCGATCGCGAGCTATCTGCTGTCTTCGGGGCGTTTGGTGGATCGGTCTGGTGACACGGCAGCGGCGAAGCGAGGCGAAGTTGCATTTCATTCGATTGGCTGTGCAGCCTGTCATGCGCCACGACGCGGCGATGCGAACTTGGACTCGACCAGCGTGCCGCTAGGCGATCTAACTGCCAAGTATACGCTTGACTCGCTGAGCCGTTTTCTTTCGAACCCGCATGTCGTGCGTCCCAGTGGTTTGATGCCAAAGTTAGTGAATGATTTGAGCGAGGCTCGCGATATCGCGTGCTATCTTTTAGGTGAGTCAATCATCGTGCCTGGGTCTGAGCAGTTTCAAGCAAACGTTTATTTCGGGTCGTGGGATGAGTTACCCGACTTTGGCGCATTGAAGCCGGACAAAACTGGAACCACGACTGGTTTAGATTTGAAGCTTGCGGGCCGCGACAGTGATTTTGCGATGACCTTTGAAGCCTATTTGCCGGTCTCGATAGTGGGTGAGTACCGGTTCTTCCTGAGCTCCGATGACGGCAGTCGCTTGATAGTGGATGGGAAGCGAGTTGTTGAGTTTGATGGTATTCATCCCGCTTCGGTGCGCGAAGGGAAGGTTAAACTTGATGCAGGTGTTCATGCATTGCGGATTGAGTACTTTGAAAAAGGTGGTGAAGAGGTTTTAACGCTGGATGCAGCGGGGCCCGATTTTGGACGTACGCCAATCGCGATGTTGATTACGGCGGACTCTAAAGGTTCGATCCCGACCGAACTCATTCCTTCGGTTTTCAAACCGAAGGCTGAACTTGTTGAGACAGGCAAAATGCTGTTCGATTCCGTGGGTTGTGCGAATTGTCACAGGTTGGATTCAGCGGACATATCTCGAACGGTTGAAACGAAGACTGGCAAGCGGTTGGAGGAACTGCGACCGAACTTGGGTTGTTTGGCAGACGCGAAACCGGCGACGGTACCGAAGTATGAATTGACCTCCTTGCAAAGAGATTCCATTCAGGCCGCGATCAAAAAACTTGGTAGACAAGTGACTGCGCCAGAGAATCTGGAATTTCAGCTTGCCAATAGCAATTGTATTGCTTGTCACGCGCGTGGTGCGTTGGGAGGCCCCGAAGCGACTCGCGACGCGTTGTTCTTAACTCGTATGCCAGAGATGGGTAACGAAGGACGATTGCCGCCCACATTGAACGGAGTCGGCGACAAGCTGCAAGTGGACTACTTGGAGCAGACAATTGCTGAGGGGGCGAAGGAGCGGCCTTATATGCGAACTCGTATGCCGGGTTTTGGTAAAGCAATGGGGCATGCGATGCAGGAGCTGTTGGTAGCCCTCGATTCGCGCCCCGCGGAACGCGAAATTCAAGCGGGCGATGCGTTAATTGTGGCAGGTCGAAAATTGGTAGGTAGTGAGGGACTCGCATGTATCAAATGCCACACGTTCGGATCTAAAGCGACGCCGGGAATTCGAGCGATCGATATGAAGCGGATGGCCACGCGCTTGAATGCAGATTGGTTCCACCGCTATATGCTTGAGCCGACTCGCTATCGACCTGGGACTCGCATGCCGCTTAGCTTTCCCGATGGCAAGTCCACGTTGACGACCATCTTTGATGGCGACGCGCGTCAGCAAATCGACGCGATGTGGCGCTATCTTTCTCAGGGCGACGAGGCGCGTGAACCTGTAGGGCTGGATGCGGAAGCCATTGTGCTGAAGCCGACTGAGCGGCCGATTATCTATCGCAATTTCATTGAAGGGATAGGTCCTCGCGGGATTGCGGTGGGCTATCCGGAGCAGCTCAATCTGGCTTGGGACGCGGGCAGCATGTCGCTCGCGCTGATTTGGAAAAATGAGTTCATCGATGCTTCTAAACATTGGGTAGGTCGCGGCCCAGGTAATCAAGCTCCCTTGGGGGACTTCGTGGTGAAACTGGAATCGTCGGCACCGATTGCGGTGCTAGAGAAGTTCGATGCGCAGTGGCCTACCGAGTCTGCTCGCAATCGCGATTATCAATTCAAGGGTTACAGCTTGAATTCATCAGGGCAGCCTGCGTTCCGCTACCAATTTTCGAATGTTAGCGTCGAGGATCGACCGGTTCCGATCATCAGCAGTTCGGAGCCAAGGGCGACCGCCATCGAACGGCGGTTGAGCGTCAAGACAACGAAGCCGACGAAGGGATTAGTGTTCCGAGCAGCGCGAGGCAAAATTGTTGCAGTTGAGGGTGGATATTTGATCGACGATCAAGTTCGCATAAATATTCAAGGAGCGGATGTTAAGTTGTTGGAAATTGCTGGCCAGCAAGAGTTGCGAGCGAAGTTGCCGGAGATCTGCGACGTGTCGATTGTTGAAGAGTTGTTGTGGTAGTGTTTTGGTGAGCTCGCATTGCTGCTTGATTGCAAAATGCAGACTTACAATATCGTTTCAAATTTTGCAGAAGAGATTAGATCGGCGGACCCTTTATGTTCAAGTTCAGTGAGGCGTTCGCTGCAAAGTTTTTATAGGGTAGGCTTGAGATGCGCTATGGGTGTGTGAGTTCGTTGCTGATCGCTATCAGTTGTTTCGTGGCGGCGCAGGGGAGGGGAGCGGATCCGGTAGAGGACGATTTCTACCGCATCACGACTTTCGCAACGCCTGAAGGAACCGTGATTGAGGCGGGGGCGTTCCATGTAATGCACGATGGTCGCTTAGCGGTTGCTTCGCGGCGCGGTGAAGTGTGGATGGTGAAGGAACCGTTGGCTGCGAAAGTCGGAGCGGATAGTTTCAGTCGATTTGCGCACGGGTTGCACGAACCGCTTGGGTTGGCTGAACGAGACGGTTGGTTATTTGTTACTCAGCGTTCGGATGTTTCGCGAATTCGTGACGTTAATAACGATGGCATGGCAGATGAATTTGAGATTGTCGGAGATGGCTGGGAGATCAGCGGGGACTACCACGAGTACGCGTTCGGTTCGAAGTTCGATAAAGAGGGGGCGATCTGGGTAGCACTTTGTCTAACCGGATCGTTCGACAGCAATGTGCCTTATCGTGGCAATTGTCTGCGTGTGATGCCAGATGGTCGGTCTGTGCCAACCGTTTATGGTTTGCGTTCGCCCGGTGGAATTGCGTTCAATTATGTAGGAGACGTTTTCTATACGGACAATCAAGGGCCCTGGAATGGCACGTGCGGCTTGAAGCAGTTGGTGCCCGGGAAGTTCGTTGGGCATCCGGGTGGGAACAAGTGGATGCAGCGAACTTCTGAGTTTAAAGGCAAGCGGACCGTTACGCCGCAGAACGACAGTCGAATGATGATTGAGGCTGAGAAGCATCCGGATTTAGTGCCGACATCAGTGATGTTTCCTTATGGCAAGATGGGGCAGTCGGCGAGCGGGATTGCGTGCGATACGACGCAGGGAAAGTTCGGGCCGTTCGCTCAGCAGTTATTCGTCGGTGATCAGACGCAGAGCACAATTATGCGAGTTGATTTAGAGGTTGTGAAAGGTCAGTATCAAGGAGCTTGTTTTCCGTTTCGTGCCGGGTTTGCCTCAGGTGTAGTGGGGGTGGAAATGGGAGCAAGCGGAGCGTTGTTTGTGGGTGGCACCAATCGAGGATGGGGATCGCGCGGCCCGAAGGACTTTGCAATCGAGCGGCTGGACTGGACCGGTAAGATTCCCTTCGAAATTCAAACCATGCGAGTGACTCCTACAGGTTTCAAACTGACGTTTACCAAGCCCGTGGATATCAAAACGGCAAGTGACGTGGCCAGCTATGCGATGCAGACGTATACCTATATCTACCGCGAGCAGTATGGTAGTCCTGAAGTGGATCATACGAAGCCCACGATCGAATCGGTGAAGGTGAGGGAAGACGGAATGTCAGCGGAATTGGTGGTGGACGGTAGGATGATCGGCCATGTGCATGAGCTGAAGGCGGCTGGTCTGCGCGCTAAAGAAGGCGAACCTCTGCTGCACGCGGATGCGTATTACACACTGAATTATCTGCCGTGACAAATGTCGTTAGAACAAAGCGGGGCTCAAGCATGCGAAGTCTGATGTCGGCATTTGTCGTTTGGTTTACCTTAGCCACAATCGTTCGTTCGCAACTGCCGGAGCTTGAAGCACAACCGCTCACGCTTGAGGGTGATATTGCAGCGCAATTGGTTGAAGGGGTGGATCGTTTTTTATTGCGCGAGCTTGACTTGTCAGTTGACCGTCGTGCGCAGCACTGGCATCGAGACTTGTCATCATCGGCTGCTTACGAGGCATCGGTTAAGTCGAACCGAGAGCGACTGGCGCACATTATTGGCATGCGCGATACCCGAGTAGGGATCGAATCTATTCAGTTTGTTAGCTCGACGTCGCAAGCAGATGTCCTGGCTGAGACGGCTGCGTATCGCATCCACACGGTCCGCTGGGGAGTGCTGGATGGACTGGATGGTGAAGGATTGCTCTTGCAACCGGTAGCGAAAGCGCGAGCTCACGTAATCATGTTACCCGACGCGGATCAAACTCCGGAGATGCTGTGCGGTTTGCAAGCGGGTGTGAGTCCATCGAGTCAGGTGGCTAGGCGATTGGCGGAAGCGGGTTGCCAGGTGATCGTACCCGTGTTGATTGATCGGACTTATGCGGCTCGCAGCGGTCGTTCGAAAATGACCAACCGCGAGTACATTTATCGCAGCGCGTACGAGCTGGGGCGGCACTTGATAGGCTACGAATTGCAAAAGTCATTGGCTCTTGTGGACTGGATTAAGCAATCGCATGGAGCCGAGGCGAAAGTCGCGCTGGTAGGGTACGGTGAAGGCGGGATGCTGGCCATGTATGCCGCGGCCGTTGATTCTCGAATTGATGCCACCTTGGTTAGTGGTTGTTTTGCACCGCGCGAGCAGCTTTGGCAGGAACCCATTGACCGCAACGTCTTCGGGTTGCTCGAGCAATTCGGCGGCGCGGAGCTGGCGACATTGATTGCTCCGCGCAAGCTGGTGATACAAGCCGCGGAGTGGCCGTCGGTCAATTTGCCCAGTGAGGGTGGCGCACCGGGCATCTTGGCAACGCCCGATGCTGGGGCGGTGAAGCGTGAGTTCGAGCGAGCTGAGCGATTGCTCAGTAATGAAGCTGGGCCGAGCGAGATTGCGAAGGCGTTGCACTTTGTCGCTGGTTCGGGCGATATTCAGCAACTATTCAGTGAGGAGGCTATGCAGCAGCTCGCCGCATCAATTCAGTTGAGCGGGGCCGATGCGAAACTCCCCGATGGTGAACCGCTCGTTGCCAAGCATCAGGTCGATGTGGCCGCGAGACAAGCACGTCAATTGAAGCAGATGGACGACTTCACGCAGCGTTTGTTGGCAGAGAGCGATCAAGAGCGACGTCAGTTTATCAACATCAACTTGCCCCAATACGATGGCAAGGATGGCAAGAACCGAGTCGATACCAGCTCACTGGTGGCTTATGAAAAATCGATCGAAGGCTATCGCGGCTTTTTTCGTGAAGAAATCATCGGTCGATTTGATCAACCGCTACTGGCCGCGAATCCTCGTGTGCGTAAAACGCATGAGGCGAGTCAATGGATCGGGTATGAAGTTATGTTGGATGTGTTTCCCGATGTGTTTGCTTATGGCATTCTTTGTGTGCCGAAGGATTTGAAAGCTGGAGAAAAGCGGCCTGTGGTGGTTTGTCAGCACGGTTTGGAAGGTCGCCCACAAGATGTAGTGACGGGGGATCATCCGGCTTACCATGATTTCGCAAGCAAGTTAGCGGAACGAGGCTTCATCACTTTCGCACCGCAAAATCTTTACATCGGTCATGATCGCTTCCGAACGCTCCAACGCAAAGCTTATCTGCTAAAGAAGACTTTGTTTTCAGTCATCGTGCCGCAGCACCAGCAGATCGTGAACTGGTTGGGAGCGTTGCCGTTTGTGGATGCAAAGCGGATCGGATTTTATGGATTGTCGTATGGTGGCAAGAGTGCTATGCGTATTCCTCCGTTGGTGCCTGAGTACTGCTTATCGATTTGCTCGGCGGACTTCAACGATTGGGTTTGGAAAAATGCGTCGACGCGGTCCCACTACAGTTATGTATGGACTAATGAGTATGAGATCTTTGAGTTCGATTTGGGGGCGAAGTTCAACTATGCGGAGATGGCGGCGTTGATTGCGCCTCGGCCGTTCATGGTGGAGCGGGGAAATTTTGATGGCGTAGGTCCAGACGATCGCGTCGCAAGTGAGTTTGCGAAAGTACGGTTTCTGTACAACGCGCGGCTTGGGGTCGGTGACCGTTGCGAGATAGAGTTCTTTGTTGGTCCGCACACAATCCATGGCGTTGGAACGTTTGATTTTTTGCACAAGCATTTGAACTTCCCGGAGCCTGCCAAGTAACGATGACGGATTCACATTCAGAAAGTTTGGTCGCTCGTATTGATGCTCAGCTTGCTCATGTTTGGATGGTTCGAGCCTTCCTCAAGCACAGCGACGAGCAGGCTGAGGATGAAGAGTTAGCATCAGTGCATCGCGAACTGTATGACTACATGTTGGCTCTTGGTCCTTCGCTTGATAGCCAGGATGAAGTCACGTATCTCAAATTAGCGAAGAAGAAGTACAGTAAGCTACGCCGCGCCACGGAGCTCTTTACTGAGATCCAACCTGAAGTCTCTGGCCACACCAATTTTAAAATGGCCGCCTCTTCGCTACGTTTAGCGGTGGCTGAGATTGGAAGATTGCTGGAAGGACCTGATGTGCTTATCGACTAACTTTGATGCGCATCACAGGCCGCGAATGGGTGTGCCTCTTGTGAGGACGTCGAGTAGATTGCGAGGAAGACCACCGGTTACTCGAACTTGGTCTAGGTCAAGCAGGGTGTGCATGATGGTGGAAATGAGGTCGGGAATGGTGATGGCATCGGAGGCGGGTGTGCCGCCGTCGCGCGAGGATTGACCGATGACTTGACCGGTTTTTAATCCGCCGCCGTAGAGCATCAGTGGAGCGAGGTTGCCCCAGTGGTCGCGGCCACCAGCGGCGTTGATAGTGGGTGATCGCCCCATCTCACCGCAGCAAACTAACAGAATCTTGTCACGCAGGCCACGAGCTTCGATGTCGTCAATGAAGGCGGAGACTGCGTGATCGAAAGGTGCGCCGACGTAACCCATCCCTTCGCGCATGGTGGCGTTATTGATGTCGGCGTGCATGTCCCATACAAAACTGGTCGTGATGGTTACAAAACCGCAACCGCGTTCGCACAACCGCCGAGCGAGCAACAGCAACTTGCCGATCGAAGTGCCGTGGTCAGCGTAGTGTTTGTGGTTGTTCCATTTCTTGTCGATGCGGTCTGGATTAAAATGCGGTCGCGTGTCGTAGCGTTCGATGAGACGTGGATCTTCTTGCTTGAGATCAAAAGCATCGGAGACTCCGTTGATCAGCGCGTCAAACGCGAGTTGCTGAAGTGCCAGTGAACCGTCGATGGTTCTGTGGGCTTCGGCGTAGCGTTTCCATGAATCCAAGCCGGCGAGGAGTGAGCGGCGATCCATGAGTCGATCGTGTGGCAAATTGAGTTGCATGTCTTGCTGCAAACCGGCTCCCGAACCGGGAACGAACGGAGCGAACGCGCTACCGAACTCGCCGGACGATTCAAAGTTACCAAAGCTGCTGATGGCTGGGCCGGCTTCGGGTTCGACAGCTTGTGGAAACAAAGCCACGTTGGTGGGCATCGCTGTTTGTGATCGAAGCGGTCCGGCGATGCGTGAGTAGAGTGAACCGAGATTGGCCTTCAGAGTATCTTTGCTCATTATTGGTTTGATATCGTGATTGCCGTCACCGGTGACGAACGATCGCACGATGTTAAACAAATGAGCTCGCTGCGCTAGTTTTTCGAAAGTGCTTCCGAAGGTGATGCCGGGGAGGCTGGTGGCAATTTCGCCGGTTGCGCTGCGGATACTCGCAGACGCGGTCATCTTTGGATCGAATGTTTCGAACTGCGAAGGTCCACCGTGCATGAACAGAAAGACTACCGATTTGTCACGGAGGGTTGATTTCAGTTCGTTGCCCGCGGCGGACTGTGCGAGCATCGGGTTCAACGAGAGTCCGCTAAGTCCCGCGAGGCCAAATCCACCAACTCGCAAGAAGTCGCGCCGGGAAGCTGTGGCCGATGGCCGCAGTGGATTACAAAATCGCAGCATACTACTTGCTCCGTTAGAATCTTGGCATCAAGCGAGTCGCGGATAGCTTAGATTAAGTTGTGTCTAATGGTGAACGCAGAGGTGATCTTAGCAGATGCTGCTGGAGAATTCGAATTGGCTGGCGCGGCTGGCGGCGGTAGGGGCTTGCACAGAGGGAATGTGTTGGGTGGAGCGTTGCGTTAAGAGCCATTGCGGCGATGGCACTAAGTTTGGTGGCGTTTCGGATTGTTATGGATAGGGGGCAATGGCGAATGCGCATCTTGATTGCTGCCTAAAGGGCGGTTTTTAAGCCGACGATGCGCGACCATCATATTCGCGTTTCGGCTGAGGAGACCCAAAAATTCCTCGCCAGGCCTTAGCGCCTGATGATGTGTTGGCGATGGTTGCGCGCGTGGATTAGCGCGGCAGCGAAACGAATGAAGTAGCGGCTATAATGTGTCACTTGCGGATGCGAAATGAGTACTTGTAAAGAGGAGTTTTACTGATGAGACGTGCGTTCCTATGTGTTGGGTTGATGGCCTTATGGACGAGTAGTGCGATGGCAGACGAAGGGATGTGGTTGTTCAATTCGCTGCCGAAATCGCAACTGAAGGATAAGCATAAATTCGAGGTCGAGGATGCTTGGGTAAAGCACTTGATGTTGTCGAGTGTGCGATTTAACTCTGGGGGGTCGGCTTCGTTCATATCGAGCAACGGTTTAGTGCTGACGAACCACCACGTGGCGTCGGACACGTTGTATAAGCTGTCAACTCCAGAGCGGAATATCAATAGTGATGGCTATTATGCGAAGTCTGAAGCGGACGAGCTGAAGGCGCCCGATTTGGAACTGAATCAGTTGGTGTCCATTGAAGATGTGACAGAGCAAGTCAATGCATCGGTGAAATCTGGGATTGATGCTGTGGCCGCTTCGAAGGCTCGTCGCGCAACGATTGCGGAGATTGAAAAGCAATCCAAGGACAAGACTGGCTTGCGAAGCGATGTAGTGACCTTGTATGGAGGTGGGCGATATCATTTGTATCGTTACAAGCAGTACACCGATGTGCGTCTGGTGTGGGCGCCGGAAGCCGCAACCGCTTTCTTTGGCGGCGACGCGGATAACTTTGAGTATCCACGGTTCTGCTTGGACGTGACCATCTTCCGAGTTTATGAGAACGGTAAGCCAGCAAAGATCGAGAACTTCTTAGCGGTGAACCCTCAGGGAGCCGCGGATGGTGATTTAGTTTTTGTGAGCGGTAATCCTGGGCGCACGCAGCGGATTTTGTCGCCGGATGCGCTGGTGTACCAACGTGATTATCGAATGCCCCGCACCTTGGATCTGCTGCGGCGCAGGGAAGTATTAATGCAGCAGTATGCGCTGGGTGGCGCTGAGCAAGCGCGACGTGGTCAAGATGAATTGTTTGGCATTCAGAACTCACGCAAGGCTTACACGGGTATGTTGGCGGGTTTGCAAGATCCTGCATTTATGGCTGAGAAGCGAGTGCTGGCAAAGAAGATGCAAGAGAAAGCCGGGAGCGCGGAAGCATGGAAAACGATCGCTGAAGTGCAGCAAGAGCGGCTGAAACTGAGTAATCGGGAAGGGTCGCTACGGAGTCACGTGTATGCGATCGCCGAGGATTTGGTGTTGATGGCCGCAGAAGATAAAAAGCCAAGTGGTGAGCGACTGCGTGAGTTCGGCGATGCGGGGCGAGAGTCGTTGGAGCAGGAATTGTTTTCACCAGCACCACTCTATGACGATCTGGAACGTCTGTTATTAGCAGATGAGTTGTCACGATTTGTAGAGAAGCGCGGCGGCGATGACGAGTTGGTTCAAAAAGTGTTGAACGGCAAAGGGCCACGCGAGCGGGCGGCTGAGTTGATTGAAGGTACGACGCTGTTCGAAGTGGACGCTCGAAAGAAGTTGGCGGCTGCGGGATCAGAGGGAATTGTATCGAGTAAAGATCCGTTGATTCAGTTGGCTCGATTGCTCGAAGCTGAATATCGGTCGCTGCGTGAGCGAACTGAGGAGCTGGACGAGCGCGAGCGTCAGGCTTATGCCAAGATCACAGATGTGAAATTCCAGCTGGAAGGCGAATCGACTTATCCGGATGCAACTTTCACCTTGAGGCTCGCATTCGGTTTGGTCAAAGGATACAAGGAAGATGGCACCAACGTCCCAGCTCAGACGACTATGGGTGGTGCGTTCGAGCATGAGAAGCAGCATGGTGAAAAGGAGCCTTGGGAGTTGCCGAAGAGTTGGCATACGGCAAAGGATTCCATCACAAGTACAACTCCGTTTAACTTTGTCTGCACAGCGGACATAATTGGTGGCAATTCGGGCTCACCGATTGTCGATCGCAGTGGAAAGTTGGTTGGGGTGATCTTCGATGGAAATATCCAAAGTCTCACTGCGGATTTCTATCACAGCGAAGAGCAGGGGAGGGCAGTGGCGGTGCACATCGCGGCGGTGTTGGAATCGCTCGATAAAGTTTACGGCGCGAGTGCACTGAAGGCTCAGATCGGAAAGTGATCTGGCTCAGTAGGTTGTTCGCTGAACGCTGACATGGCACGGATCTCGGCAGGGTGTATGCCTTTGCCGAGGTTCGTGTCAAACTGAATCGTTTCGAAAGTTTTTTGGATTCCGAAGTGAACGGCTGAATTCATGTCGGTTTCCCCAAGTGCCAAATGGGCGGTGATGGCAGCAGCAAGGATGCAACCCGTGCCGTGCGTATTTCCTGTAGGAAGTCGCGGAGTGAGAATGCCTATGTTGCCTTCTTGCAGGTTCAGGACGTGTTGCGATTCTCCGTTGACTTCGCCGAGCTTTACGAGGACATGCTTCAATCCAAATTGAAGCAGCAAATAGATTGCTTTAGCGACGGCTTCTTCGTTATCGAGCTTCAATCCAGTCAAACGTTCAGCTTCGAAACGGTTAGGTGTAAGCAGGGTGGCATGAGGGAGAATGTACTCTTCGTAAGCCGCAACTACGTCTTCGGTGACTAGCAAGTTGCCGTGTTTGCTTACGAAAACGGGATCGACGATGATTGGGCAGTCGACGGAGCGAAGGCGTTCCCCTACGGCGCGTACGACTGACGCGTTGCCAAGTGCACCCAATTTGATGGCGCGGGGTGGAATGTCTTCGAGCACTGCGTCGAGTTGCGCGATGACAAGCTCGGGTGCGAGCACTTCGACTTGTCGAACTCCTTGCGTATTCTGGACAGTGATCAGCGTTACCACTGACATCCCATAAACCCCCAGTTGCTGAAAGGTCTTTAAGTCGGCTTGGAGGCCGGCACCGCCGCTTGGGTCAGAGCCAGCGATCGTGAGCGCTACTGCTTGAGGGTAGAGGGTGACTTGTCGTGAGTTGGTTGTGTTTTCGTTGGGTGTGGACATTGTTACCTTATTGTTCCGTCATTTACAGCGTAGTTCTGGCTCAGCCGATGGACCGGTCATGGGGGCATTTCAAGAGGCTGATTTAGGCTAGCCAGAATTTGACATTTTGTGCGAGCGGCAAGTGTCGTGCTATGGGGGTGGTTGCGGCAGCGGCAGATGGAATCAAATAAGAACTCGAGTCGAAGTCGCATTGAGTTCACACCAAAAAGTGCATTCAGAAAAAGGCCACATAGAATGTTGAGTGGCGTTAACCGGAGCAGAGTTGTTTAAGGCGGTGGAATTTGAAGAGCATCAGGTTTAGTCCAGGGGTCTGGTCATTTGTAATTGGTGTTGTGAGCTTAACTGGGAAGCTCAAGTCCGAAGATTATCGACCGGCTTGGGCGGAGGGGCGGCCGAAGCGAACGTTAAGCATCGAACGGGAAGCGGATGTATTTCGCAGTGGTAAGCGGCTGATAAAATCCGTCGAAGGACTGGAGCCGGGGGATGCATTGAAAATCGGTGCGAGGACCTACAGTATCGATCACTTGTGGGATGTGAACGTTTCAGGGACAGCCATGGATCCGGTTTGGATCTTTGCGGATAAGGGAACGAAGGTGGTGATCACGCGGCCTGACGCGCAGCAAAACAGTATGAATGTCGGTCGTAGCAAACCGGTAAGTTTCGTGTGCTTCAAGGGACTGGAATTTACCGGTGGCAGCCATGGCATTAGGTTGGACGCGTGTGCAGACCTATGGATCGATGCATGCCAAATTCATCACACGGCGGAGGTTGGTCTGAGTGCGAATTCGGCCGACACGCAGCGAATCTATTTGACGAGGAACACCATTCATCACACTGGCGGAACGGCTGAAGGGATGTATTTGGGTGGCAACGACGCGGAAGTTGTCATGAGTGTAAGTGTGATCGCGCTGAATCATGTTTACGAGTGTCGTGGTAGTCAGGGCGACGGCATTGAGCTGAAGCAGGGTTCGTGGGGAAATCGAATTGTTGAGAATCGGGTGCACGATTGTAACTATCCGTGTATCACTGTTTATGGAACAGCGGGGAAGCCGCAGAATTTTGTTGAACGCAATATTTGCTACCGTAGTGAAGACAGCGTGATGCAAGTTCAAGGTGAAGCGATTGTGCGTAACAACTTGCTGATAGCTGGTAAGAACTGCGCGTTCGGGAGTACGGACCATCAGGGGAAGACGGTCAACTTGCAGGTGATCCACAACACTATGGTGAATGTTTCGCACGCGTTTCACGGTGGCTCTTGGAATTCGCGGGCGGGGATGGTGTTGGCCAACAACGTTATTTACTCACGCGAGCAGAACGCACTGCACTTTCCGAACGGCTTTCTAGTTGCTCGCGTTGAGGGGAACGTTTTATTAGGTGATGGACCGAAGTTTGGATCTAAAATCGGCAATGGTCTAGCGGACTTTAAGGGGCTGTCCTGGGATGCATTGAGTCTGGATGCGAGCCCGATAAACGAGCGGGTTTTCAGCTATGGCGCTGAGGATTACCGGTTGTCGAATGATCTGTTGGAGCAGCCGCGTTCGGCTAAAGAAATCGTTTCGGGTGCGCTTGCAAAGTAAATGAAAAAGCTCACTGCGACCTCACTCGCAGTAGCAAACATAAAGTTGGCTACTTTAATAAGAATCTAAGGTCGCAGCGAGTCGCTGGGTGCGCGATTAGTTTCTTTCCTGCATCGTTGGATTTACAGCGATGAGGTCTATCGACTAGGTAGCCGAAGTGCGATTGCTTCCACCGTGGTTACGAATCACGCGTTCTACATCTGCAACGCGATTGCCCGCTTCGACGGTGACAATGACACGGCCGCTTGCAAACTCTGAGTCATAATACTTGACATCGTCATTGCTAACGCCCAACCCAACTAGAGCGCCGCCGAGTCCACCTGCCGCGGCGCCCGTTGCAGCGCTAGCTGCGAGCGCGGCGAGTGTACCACCGGCAATTACTGGTCCGATTGCAGGCAGCACGCCTGCAAGGATACCAAGGCCCCACAAGGCGCCGGCTCCCAGGCCAACAGCTGCCCCGGTGGCAGCGCCGCCACCAGCATTCTCTTCGGTGGCCGTCATGTCGCTTGCGTTATTTAAACTGTCATGCTTATACGCGACACCAATTTGGCTCTCTGTGAAGCCGAGGGCGCGAAGGTCATTCACTGCAGCTTGTGCTTCGGCTTGTGAGTTGAAGACGCCAATTGCGTTTCCACTTGTTACTACGCTCATAATATCGCTCCGCTACTAAAGTTGTTTCTAAAGCACAGGGTGTGCTTCGTTGAAGCCTCGGGGTTGAAGATCTGTGCTATTGGAAGGCTTAGCAAATACGGGTCCAATGAGTGCAAGATGCCGCGAAAGCGGAAGTTTTAATGAGTCATAAAGCTAGTGCCACGCTATGGCGAAACGTTGCGGGCCGGCTGGGGGCGAGTTCGCTGGCAAGTTGTCGGTCGAGCGTTCTAGGTGTTCGCTGAGAGATCAGCTGATCTGATAAGGGCACCTGTCGCGGCACCCAGGGGCGCGACGTACACCTCGCGGGATTGAAGGGTTCACTTTAGTGCGTGCGGCAATTCGGGCTCTAAGCCGTTAATTTTTCCCGGAGTACCATCTATCCGTTCTATCCGTTTATGCTTACGCGGGTCACTTGGCCGGTATGCTCGCATAATTCGACAACGAAGCCATGGTTTTTGAGTTGCCCGCGAAGGTTGCAGCATGAGCAGTTAATGAAGTGAATGTCGTTTTGCTTTACAAAGCCAAAATTATTGATCTTAGGTTCGTCATGTATATGTCCAAAGGCATGCACTCGGGGATTAATCCTCTGGGTGACATGTCGAGTCAGAGAATTGGAGCCCACGTTGACAGGCTGCCGGGTGTCCATGTCTTTGGTGACGTCTAGAATGCCCTTCGGCGGGCCGTGAGTGATGAGGATATCGATGTCATCAGGAATCGATTGCCAAACCGGTTCGAGTTCGGGGCGAGGCTTCATGTAGGACCAATTGAAGAACATCGGCGTGTAAGGCGAACCGAATATCTTTAAGCCTTGCCATTCGATCTGCTGGTGAATGAGAAATTTTACATCCTTGTATGTGTCAGGGGTGATCAAGCCCTGTTCGATGGCAGTCGAATGGTTACCGGGTACAAATATCTTTGTGGGAATTGCTAGTCGGCAGAACCAGTCGAAAAACTTACGGGACTCGGGTTCATTTAACCACACGTTACTGGATTCCGATTCATCGCCGCAATGTACGACCGCATCGATTCCCGTGGGAATCTTGAGAAGTTCATGTTGATTATGTGAATCCGAGATGAACCAAAGCTTCATTTTTCGATTCCAAAAGTGTGCTGGCGATGACCGGACGTAGCCATGATAGCCAGCGGATGTTGGGAAGGCGATTCTATGCCGAGGTGGTCGTAGGGTGGTGAAAGGAGGTGAGGCGGAGAACGGCTTCTGCACTAATCGGACGGTTAGGGCCAGTTTTTGTCTGGAATTTACGCAGTGGAGTTCCTACAATGCGGCGAGCGTCGCCGCGACTTGTCGTTAAGGCGGGACATTTGAAGATAGATCGTACTCGGCATGCTTATGTCCCAAACCGTCGAGCTTTTGAAAATGGGCTTTAGAAGCATCACTTGGATCCTCGCCAGTTTATGGACACTGCCTTATGAACACAGCCCTGTGAACACGGCCCTATGAAAATTGGCAATCGCAATTTGAAACGCCTTAGGCGCTATGACGTGGCAGTCGATGCGTTGCTGTTGCTCGTTTGTACTTCGATCGGCTTGGGAGGCGTTCTGCGCGCTACCATTGCAGATGCTGGAAGTGGTGTAGGATCGCTGGGGGTGGTGCAGCTTTTTGCGGGCTTGCCAGTTGAAGCGCCGCTTGAAGAGTCACCATCTCAGCCAGAGGCCCCAGTCGCTGGTTCGACATCGACGGAGATTGCGAAGGGAGAGGAGGAGGCTGCGGGGTCGCTCAGCAGTTTAGTCAGAAGGCATCGCCGAGTGGGTTCGCGCGAGTGTCGAGTTGATCAATTTTACGCGCGCGCTATTCATTTATTGCGGGGCAACGCACTCGCCCAGTTCGAGCATCGTTTTCGTAACGGATGCGGAGCTCCACTACGCTGTTGAGCATCGTGCCGAAGTCTGTTTCGGCTGGCCTCACAGTGATCAGAGTCAGACGTCCGCCGTTAGGCTAACGGCGGCGTCTAAATACTCTTCGCTTGCTGAAGTGCTTTGAGCCGCTGAGTGACTGCAGATTGCAGGCTTGGGCAATCTGAGTTCATGTCTCCAAGTTAAACGCTATTAGCGAACTTAGAGTACTGCTTAAACACGTTCGAAATTGACGGGGGCGACTGCAACCTGGCAATGTGTCTCATTAGAGATCTTGCTGGCGGTGACTCCTGCTATTCGGCCGGCTTAACTCGACTGTGGCATTCCCATGCTGCATTCGCTTAGGCGAGGTATAGCCTGCACTTCGGCGCAGGTCATCAGCTTGAGCGCTCAGATTTGGGGGCGCACCGCATCAACTTAGCTCAACTCAATGCAACTCGTCGTTCGAAAGTTCCCATATTATGGATGATCAGTTACAAAGTACCGGTAATGTCTTTTCTCCGCAGACGTTGGTGCGTGATATCACGTCTGGGATAGTAGTATTTTTAGTCGCTCTTCCGCTGTGCCTTGGAATCGCATTGGCGTCTAACGCGCCTCCGTTTGCAGGAATCTTGGCTGGAATTATCGGTGGGATTCTGGTGGGAATGCTGAGCGGATCGCATACAAGTGTCAGCGGCCCGGCTGCGGGACTAACAGCGATAGTCGCAACGCAAATCAGCAACCTCGGATCGTTCGAAGTATTCCTGATGGCTGTGGCTCTGAGTGGATTGATACAGATTGGTATGGGGATCGCTAAAGCGGGCTTTATCGCTTCATTTTTTCCATCAAGTGTCATCAAAGGATTGTTGGCGGCTATAGGCGTAATCCTTATTATCAAGCAGTTCCCATATGTGCTCGGCCATGAGGCAATTGGGCACGCGAACGTAGAAGACATGTCGTTGGAGGGTGGCGATTATCACAATCCACTCGCTCCGCTAATCGGACTGTTTTCGGGCACTTATCATTTTGGACCGCTCGTCATCGGTCTCGCTTCTCTAGCAGTGTTATTTGGTTGGGATCGGACTAAGTGGCTAAAAAAATCGATCGTTCCATCAGCATTGGTGGTCGTTCTGCTGGGTGTGATGCTCGTTGTGTTATTTGATCGTATGGGCGGTGTCTGGACTGTGAACGCGAAGCAATTGGTTAGCGTACCCGTCGCCGAGAACATTACAGAGTTTATTGGTTTTCTTAAGTTACCAGACTTCTCGTCGCTGTTATTGCCAGCGGTCTACTTGAGTGCGATTACTATTGCCATCGTGGCAACCTTGGAATCGATGTTGAATCTGGAGGCGGTTGATAATCTCGATCTGAAGCAGCGGATGTCGCCTCCGAATCGTGAACTGATTGCACAGGGGGTCGGGAACTTAACCTCAGGCTTGATCGGTGGGCTGCCTATGACTTGCGTGGTTGTTCGAGGCTCCGTCAATATCAACTCCGGCGCGCAGACTAAGTTGTCGGCAATAATTCATGGATGTCTACTTTTAGGATTTGTCTTGTGGTTACCTAAGTACTTGAACATGATTCCGTTATCCTGCTTGGCCGCGATTCTTTTAACGACTGGTATAAAGTTAGCAAGTCCGAAGTTGATTGCGGAACTTTACCAGCAAGGAAGATTGGTTTTTCTGCCGTTTTTAATTACGGTTTTGGCGATTGTCACCACCGACTTACTGATAGGGATCTTGATTGGTTTAGGGGTCAGCCTGTTGTTCATCCTCGCCAGCAACTATAAACGGCCGATACGAAAAATGATTGAGAATCATGTCAGTGGCGAGCTGCATCATATAGAGTTAGCCAACCAAGTCAGCTTCCTTAGTCGGGCGGTATTGGAGAAGACATTGAGGGAAACGCCGCGTGGAGGGCACGTACTGTTGGATGCGTCTAGCACCGATTACATTGATCCAGATATTTTGACGTTAATCCGCGAGTTCAAAAATAAAACAGCTCCTGCACTGGGGATCAAGCTGAGTATGAAAGGGTTCTTGGAGCAGCATGGGCTGCCCAACGAGCTTCATTTTATTGACTATACAACGCGAGAATTGCAACGTGAGCTGACTCCGCAACAGGTTCTTGAGTCGCTAGTTGAGGGAAACGAGCGATTTCGATTTGGGCGATTACTACCGCGTGATTCGCGGCGGCATGTGGCGGCAATGTCGCAGGGGCAGTATCCCGTAGCAGTAATCCTGAGCTGTATGGATGCACGTACCCCAAGTGAGATGATTTTCGATAGGGGGCTCGGCGACCTGCTCAATGTTTGTATTGCGGGTAACGCATTGCTTGGGCCTAGGTCGCTAGCGAGTATCGAATTTGGGTGCGAGGCAGAAGGAGTGAAGTTGGTAGTGGTTATGGGGCACACGAATTCTTCTGTCATGGAAGCCGCAGTATCAGTTGCGAGTTCGGGCGACGAGGCGCGGAAGTACGGCCAGCATTTTCATCATATAGCCGATGAGGTTAATCGATGCGTCGACGCAGACGTTCGTCAAGTGTTCCCTCGCACGGTTGGCGAAGAGCGGCAAGCGATCGTGGACGATATAGCTCGTAGGCATGTCCTGCGAACGGTTCAGCAACTAACCCAAGTCAGCCAAACGCTTCGAGCATTGATAGACAAAGGGCAGATTGCGATCGTGGGGGGAATGTACAGCACTCAGACGGGTAGATTTGATTTCGTGCCGGATGCTGCTGTCGGACCAGTTAATGTAAGTTCATTCATCAGGCCTGCATCGGACGAGTTGACAGGTAATTCATTAGGCGGCGCTGCGCATGCCAACCATTTATCAAACGTGGAAGATTCAGCGAAAGGTGTGTCGGCATGAGTATCGAACAAAGTGAACGTAGAACTATTTGGTTGCAGGATTTTCTGGCAAGCTGGGCGTTGTTTCTAGTTTCGATCCCGATCAGTATTGGCATTGCGCAGTCATTTGGTGTGTCGCCCTACGCGGGTTTGATAGCTGGCGTGATTGGTGGGGTCGTGGTGGGG
>JANPLP010000195.1:0-7164 GCA_031426595.1 Planctomycetia bacterium
GCCGGCTTGAGCCAGATTCATGTTAGTCATCGCTTCAATGTAATCGCGAGCGATATTCAGCACTTCTTCGTGGAAGTAGTCTTTGCGGAAAACTTCTTTCTTCGGTAACTGTGCATCCAGAATATTTGCCTCTTCCTCTTGCTCAGCGTCCACTTCTTCGCGGCGTTTCTGGAATTTCTCGATGTTGAGCGAAACGAAATCCTCGTCTTTTTGTTGACGATAAAGTTCGATTCTTCTCATCAGCTTATCGAAGCTTGCCGAGCCCTTAATACGTTCGGAAGACTTGGTTCGCAATTGATCGAGAATGGTGCTATTCACTAACTTGTAATCGTTGTGACTGGCTCGCTTCACCTGGTCGTTTGGAAGCGCGTAATCCAGGTCTGCTTCGCCATTGTCGAAGCTGGCAGTAAGAGCGGGTACGATGACATCCGAGAGCACGCCTTCGCGTTGAGTACTTTTACCGTCGGGCAGGTAGAACTGTTGAATGGTTAGCTTCAACGCTCCCATCTCCCCGTCAGCACCCACGAGGTATTGGCCTAAGTCCAGAAGGCTCTGGACTGTTCCTTTGCCGTGGGTGGTTGGATCGCCAACGACGATTCCGCGTTTGTAGTCTTGGATCGCACCAGCAAAAATTTCGCTAGCACTGGCGCTCTCTTTACTGGTGAGAACGACGAGCGGACCGCCCCAAGCGACCCCTTTTTCTTCGTCTTGATACACTTGGACTTGGCCAGTCGGGTCCTTCACTTGGACAACTGGTCCACGATCGATGAACAAGCCGGTAGTGTTAATGGCTTCGGTCAAGCTGCCGCCGCCGTTGCGGGAGAGGTCCAGCACAACTGCATCGACTTTCTCGTTGCGGAAATTGGTCAAAATGTTGCGCAGATCCCGCGTGGTGCTGCGGAAGCCATCGGCGTTTTCGCGAGCCGCTTCCATATCAAGGTAAAAGCTCGGCAAATCGATGTAACCGAAACGGAAAGGAGTGCCATCCGCTTTGGAGCCCTGTTCGACAACTTCACTGCGAGCGGCACTGTCTTCGAGATTGATCTTAGCACGAGTGATGTTGACGACTTGCATTTCACCACCCGATGCGGGCATCACTCCCAGGCGAACGATCGTTCCGGCGTTGCCCCGAATTTGAGACACTACATCGTCCAGTTTCATGTCCACGACGTCTGCCATCGCTCCCTCTTCCCCCTGGCCGACCGAAATAATGCGATCGCCCGTCTTTAAGCGCCCGTCTTTATCGGCGGCTCCGCCAGGAACAATGCTGGTTAGTTTCGTGTAGCCATCTTCACTCATCAGTTGAGCGCCGATTCCTTCCAGATGAAGTCCCATCAGGATACGGAAGTTGTCCAAAGTTTTAGCTGACATAAAGGTCGTGTGCGGATCGAAGCTGGTCGTTAGAGCTGTTATGTACGTTTCCAGCAATTCGTCAGCGTCCAACTGATGCCAGCGCTTGGCCATCGTTCGATACCGGCGATGCAAGCGTTCGCGAGGGTCTTCGTTTGGATCGCCATCGCGAGCAATCTGTTCTTGACGGGTCTTTTCGTCGGCTGGTTTATCTTTCATCAACCGCATTTTCTCACGTTCGACCAACAAGCTGTACTTGATGGTGCGACGAATGCGGTCTCTCGCTTCGGCATCGTCTTTCGGATATTGCACCACGTCGCGGTCGATCGGCATTTGCTCGTCGACGGTGAAGTCATGCTCGCGATCGATTTCTTCGTGCGCCATGGCAACACGTTCGTCCAAACGCTTGACGAAGGTTTTGAAGACCTGGATGGCGAAGTTCATATCGCCCTTAAGTGCGAAATCATCGATCTTCTCTCGATTTGCAACTAACGAATCGATATCTGATTGCAGGAAGTAAGTCTTGAGTGGGTCCAAGGACTTCAAGAATGAATCGAAGGCCCGAGCAGAAATCTCGTCATCGAGTTTGTGCTTTGAGAGGTGCTGGTCACGCATGATTTTGGCGACGCCCATGATAATCTGGCGGTCTGCGGGTCGCGCAGCGGTCATCTCTTCGACGCGGGGGATCACTCGCGGCTTTTTGATCTGCGTGAATCCCATAGAGCCGAAGCTGGCGACAAGCAAACCAAACGTGGTCGCCACTAGCACGTTTTCAAGAAATGTTCTTCGCATGAGCTAACTTTCGCAATCGTCATGGATGCAGTCGACGCGAACCTCCGCAACCATACGGATGGTTGCTGTCAGGCGTCGAAGGAGGACTAACATTAATGTTGCCGACCGCTGGTTTACGGTGCAATCTAACCTAAGAATGTTAGGGAATCGGCAATACGGCGGCAACATGAAAGCCGACCTAACTTCCCCAAAATGATAACGAGATTTGAACTTGGCGAGGGCATTTGGAGAAATTTTTGTGGTTCGATGAAGCTATTCTCGAGTTGCAGATTCTCTGGCCAAGTTTGTGAAAACTTTTTTCAGTGAGACAAAATTCCTGCAAAACCGAAATGTCGACTGTCCCAAATTTGAGTCGTGGCCGCCGCATGCGGAATTCATGGAGGGCAGTCGACGCATCCCCGCCGTCCGTTCACCTGTGTCATTTCTGTGCGGTTGATAACCCGCAGCTGTTGGCTCGCGGCGCCAAATACTAGTTGACGCGGACGGCTTGGAGTCCTCGAAAGTGGCTTTTTTGGGGCTTGGTCGAAACCGGATTAAATCGCAGCGTAGGCTGGGGCGCGGGCAGCCCAAGTTACTTCTTGAGTTTCTTCACCAAGGCTTTACGGAAGCTGCCGACCGCCGCGTTTAAAGCAAGCCTCATACCGCTGCCACTTCGCTACCCCTTCCCGCAAGAATCCGGTGATGCCGCTATGCTGGACGGATCGTACGCAACTTCAGCAATTCAATCGATCTTCCCACAGGGCGCGCATTCGGCACTCGTAGCGGCAATGAGTTGGTTCAGGCTCAAGATTGAAGTGAGCAAGGGGCGTTTGCTCCGAAAACTGAACTTCGCGTAGCGAGTATGATGCAGTGACAAGATCCTCCTGTCGGTAATGTCTGTCGCTTTGTGGTTATTCAACATTCTGATGCGCACTCCTAATCGCCCTCCGCTCAGTTGGCCTAAGAAACTGTTGTTTGCATTTTTCACTACCCTCATGGTGCTAACGTTAGTTGAAAGTGCTGCGTGGGTTGCGGGTGTCCAGCCGTTGACCGACACACGCGATCCGTTTGTGGGTTTCTCCGATCAAGTTCCGCTCATGGAATCAGTACGCGATGAGGCGGGTCGCGAGTGGATGAGAACGGCGCGAAGCAAGTTGATATGGTTCAACGATCAGGCTTTCGCCAAGAAGAAAGCGGCTGGTACAAAACGTGTCTTCTGTCTAGGCGGCTCGACGACCTACGGCCATCCTTACGACGACACGACTTCGTTCAGCGGCTGGATGCGAGAGTTCCTTCCCGTGGCGGAGAGTTCATCAGACTGGGAAGTAATTAACTGCGGGGGAATCAGTTACGCGAGCTACCGAGTGGCGGCGCTTATGGAAGAACTCGTTCAATACGAACCCGATTTGTTCGTCGTTTTTTCAGCACATAACGAGTTCCTCGAGCGACGAACCTATTCGGACTTGCTTGAAAGGTCAGTTGCCAGTTTGTGGATCCATGCAGCGCTGGCGCGCACCCGGACCTATGCTTTGGCGGATCACTTATTGAGCCCGCAAGAGGTAACTCCGCAGAACACCTTGCCTGGCGAAGTGGATGAGATACTCAATCATACGATCGGGCCTGTCGACTATCATCGCGATCTCAGTTGGCGAAAGCAGGTGGTGGACCATTACGAACTGAACCTTCGTCGAATGCTCGCGATTGCCCGTCGAGCAAATTGCGGCATCGTGTTGGTCACCCCAGCCTCGAACGAACGCAATTGTTCGCCTTTCAAAAGCGAGTTCGCTGCGTCGCGAACGGACGACCTGCGTACCGAGGTGCAGGAGGCATTGGCTGAAGCGGAGCGTTCGCTGAGTTCAGGCAACATCGAGAATGGAATCGAGACCTTGCGACGGGCCGCTCAGGTCGCGCCTGAGTTCGCTGAAACGCGTTATCGATTGGGTCAGTTGCTGATGAAGGCTGGAAAGAACAAAGAGGCAGGCGCAGAGTTTATTGCGGCGATGAACGAAGATGTTTGTCCGCTGCGGGCGGTCGCTGAAATCAGTGCCACTTTGCAGCGTGTGAGAGTCGAACAGAAGGTGCCGATTGTCGATTTTGAGCGAAGGTTGCGAGCCGAATGCGAGCGCGAGCTGGGGCATGGCTGTTTAGGTGAGGAATATTTTCTAGACCATGTTCATCCCACTATCGAGGTCAATCGCAAGTTGGCAGTGTGGATCATTGAGGCTTTGCAGGTGCAGGGGGTGGTTGAGAATCGCAATTTGAGTGATCCCGATCTACAAGTGGCAATCGCAGAGGCGGGTGAAAGAGTCTTGGGGCGCATCGATCGGCGAGCGCATGGCGTGGCGCTGCGCAACTTGGCAAAGGTCCTGCATTGGTCAGGCAAGTTTGTAGAGGCAGCGCCGCGGGCTGTCGACGCATTGGAGTTGTTAGGAGACGATGCTGAAAGTCGTTATGTGTTGGCTGATTGCTTGCATCAAATGGGGGACGATAAGGGGGCCTTAGCGCAGTACGAGTTGTTATTCGAGGGTCCGCAGGATTGGGGTAAAGCTTACCTGCCTTATGCAGAATTGCTCGTCGGGCGAGGCGAGTTTGTAAAGGCAAGAGCATTCTTGATGATGGCTGTCCTGCATGACCCGCAAAACGCCTACACTCATTTTCTCTTAGGGCGAACTCATCTGGAGCTCGGCGAGTTTCGTTTCGCGAAAGATAGTTTGGAGGAGTCAAATCGCTTGGCACCGAACGAATCGGCGACGCTAGAGTTACTTAAGTCCGCGACAGCAGGCGCTCAAGTAGTCGGTCGATAAAGATTTCTTTTTCCTGGGTTGGAAGCAACTTCGACACTTTCGCTTGCGGCGTATCGGAATTGGTAGCCAACCTGTGTGGGAATCAAAGAATGCTAGCTATTCGTAACGAGTTTAGCGCGATCGAGGTTTGCTGAGTTGAGAGGAACTGCTATAGAGACGTGAGGAAGTGGAGAGGTTACTGCTGAAATACTTGGCGGTTCACTGTCCACTCGGTCGCAAGAAATTCCGCACATGATCAAGCGTTTCAATCGCTATATTCTTTGGGAAGTTGCCAAACTATTTTCGATTGCATTGGTCGCTTTCACTGCGGTCATTGTGCTCGGCGTGCTCATGCAGCAAATGTTGCGTGAAAAATTGGGCCCCATGGTCATCGTGGAGTTGCTGCCCTATATGTTGCCGATCGGATTGCAGTTTGGATTGCCACCCACGTTGCTGTTTGCGGTGTGCAGTGTCTACGGTCGCATCAGCGCAGATAACGAAGTGGTCGCTATCAAAGCGGCTGGAGTGAATCCGTTCAAGATCATATCCCCAACATTGATTCTCGCGTTCATGATCAGTCTGCTAGCTGTTTGGCTGAACGACATCGCGTTTTCATGGGGTACCCCCGGCGTCAACCGTGTAGTGATGCTCTCATTGGAAGAGATCGTCTACGGTTGGCTAAGTAAAGAAGGTGCTTACAGTACGTCAAGTGGCTTTTCGATTCACGTTCATGGCGTGGATGAAAAGACTCGTGAACTGAAAATGCCGCAGATTAGTTTTACGCCGCAGTCGGGTGGAGAGCCGATGGTGATCCTGGCTAAGACGGGACGTTTGAAGCTGGACTCTGAGACGGAAGTACTGCGGCTAACGCTCGTAGATAGTATCGTGACGAAAGGCGAATCCACGGTCAACTTGCCAGGGGAAATCACTCAAGAGATTCCGATCGCTCAAGCGTCGCGAAAAGGCAAAACTGAAATGCATCCTTCTAATTTTCCGATGAGTGCGATCAGTGGCGAGGTGCGTGCGCAGCAAGCTAAACTGGAAGATGCAAGCGAGGTGGTGGGTGCCAGAACGTCGCTGGGATTATTGAGTGGGCGGTATGATTGGTTGGACGATTCTGCCATGCACGGCACGCTTGGAACATTGCACACTGGCCGAGAGCGACTGCATCGGTTGCGAGTGGAACCGGTGAGGCGATGGGCGAGCGGGTTTGCCTGTTTCTTTTTCGTATGGGTCGGAGTGCCGATAGCAATCTGGTTCCGCAGCGCTGATTACTGGACTAGCTTTGGGATGTGTTTTTTGCCGATCTTGATACTGTACTATCCCTTCTTTATCTATGGGCTTGAGCGAGCCAAGGATGGCAGTTGGCCGTCGTTCAGCGTCTGGTTAGGCAATCTAGTGATGCTTGGCGTCGGTGCATTTTGGATGCGGCGAGTCTACCGAAGCTGATCGAGTGCGACTTGCGCGGGTATCAACGAAAACGGCGGCAAGGTTGACTTGCCGCCGCGTTTGATTGACTGCGGGTGTAGCTGATTAGCTAAACAGTTGTTTGATTACGTGGCCATCGCGTACGAGCGTAATCGGGCGCCCCGTTTCGGTGTGGTACTCTTTGGCAGGATCGATTCCGAGGCTGTAGTAGAATGAAGCGGCCGCGTCATCAGGGGTGATCGCATCGTTGAGCGGTCCGGAAGCGGTCGCATCGCTTTCCCCAATGACTTGTCCGCCGCGCATACCACCGCCAGCCATCAGCATGAACATACAGCGTGGATAGTGATCGCGGCCACCTTCTGCAGAACGATCGTTGATCTTGGGTGTGCGACCAAATTCGCCGGTAGCCATTACGGAAGTCGATTCGAGCAGACCGCGCTGTGCGAGCCCGTTGTAAAGACTTGATAGACCAGCGTCGAGTTGTGGGAGCAGCTTTGTGCTCAGTTTAGAAAAGTTGTCGGTGTGTGTATCCCAGCCGCCGAGCGACAGCGAAATGAACCGCACGCCAGCTTCCACCAAACGAATTGCCAGTAGACAGCTTTGTGAAAAAGCATCGGCATCAAACTGCTTCGAAAATGTTGCATCTTCGCGACTGATGTCGAATGCTTCACGAGCGCGCGGGCTTTTGATCATATCGAAAGCTTTTTCGTTGAAGCGATCTAAGCCTTCCAGTAACTGATCGTCTTCGTCCATGTGTTTGAAGGCTTGATCTAGGTCCGCGAGCAGACCTTGTCTGCGTTGGATCGTCTCGACAGTGACGCCGTTGCCGAGC
>JANPLP010000196.1:0-9908 GCA_031426595.1 Planctomycetia bacterium
TAACTACATTGCCCAATCGAATCGAGTCAACGGCCGCTTGAATTGTACTGTATTGCTTTGTCATGATCACTTTGTCGTGTTTGCTTTGTCGTGCTTTTGCTCTGCCATGTTTGCTCAATGGATCCTTCACCAAGCCCCAACTCTCGCGCGACCTCCCTCAACCTTGGGCCCCTAAAGCTCAGGTCCCTAAAGCTTGGGCCCCTAAAGCTCAGGTCCCTAAAGCTCACCGGATCACTAGCTTGAACAGCCTCTCGCGGTAGCCGAATTTGCACAAAGCCGTTTTGTTTTGAGGATGCCCGTCGTAAACTTGCGATTGGGAAAGTTCTGGCATGACCCTGCCACGATTGTTGTGCGGTTATTATAGAGCAGTCGACGGGTTTCGCTCAGTGGCCGTTTTTGAAGACGATGTGAGTTTCATTCATGGTGGTTCCAATCGCAGTTATTTCCAAAACCATCCCCCACGGGGCACTCAGCTTGTTGCTAGGCATTGCCGCCTGCTGCACTTGCTTCTCCAGCCGTCTCGCATGGGCTGATGAGCCGCAACTTACTGGCGAACTGAAATCTACTCCCGAAGCGAAGCTAAATCCCGCTACGCCTGCTCCTGAAAGCCGCACCTCAGCCCTTACGCGCCCCTACCGCTCGGATCGCGAAGTTGTCTACAGCCGGGTCGACGGGACTAAGTTAACGGCGGACGTTTTTCGCCCAGTCACCGATGGGGTTGCGCCAGTTGTCCTCATGATCCATGGCGGTGCCTGGAGCAGCGGCGATAAGTGGCACTTGCACGATCACGCTCGTGAACTCGCACAAGAAGGTTATGTCGCCATCACCATCAACTACCGCCTCGCTCCACTTTATAAAATCGATAAGCAGATTGATGATTGCCGTGCTGCCCTAAAGTGGCTCCCAACGGTCAACTCAAAATACCATTTCGATGCCACCCGAATCGCCATCTGGGGCTACTCAGCGGGAGCTCATCTGGCTTGCATGCTAGCCACCTGCCCCGAGCCCGATGCACCCGACATTCAAGCCGTTATCGCCGGCGGCGCACCCTGCGATTTCGAAAACATACCGCCCGAAAGCCCCGTGCTTTCACTGGTCATGGGCGGCACTCGCAAAGAGAACCCAAAAGTCTATCACGATGTCTCGCCACTGAATTTTGTGAACGAAGCCTGCCCGCCAACTTTCTTTTTCCATGGAACCGCCGACGCTCTCGTTCCGCAATCCACCAGCCGCCGCATGCACGAGTCGCTGAAGGCAAAGGGTGTCGAATCCGAATATCTGAGTATCGAAGGCAAAGGGCATCTGACAACGTTCATCGATGGCACCGCACGGCGTAAAACAATCGAGTTCCTGAACAAACATCTGCCCACGGATCATTGATGCTGCCACAAGAAGAGTACATCGAGCAAGCCTATTTTTTTCGCGTGCTCATCGAACGCTTAGGCCAGAACTTGCCGCTGCAAGAATTATTGGAACAAACCAAGTACGAAGTGCTGGCCACTACCAAACTCCCGATGGCTATCGACCTGCTGCTGTCCGAACTGAAGCATAACGGTCGTGTCAGCAGCGGCATGGCTTTGCTCAAGCACTACTTTGTACCGTTTCAAACGTTTCTCATGAGCGAAGCAGAATCTGACAAAGGTCGCTTTGATTACCGCACCGGGATGCGCATCCTCCAAGCCGAAGCGGACTATCGCAGTAAAAGCTGCACCGCGCCGGGCCTCTTCTTTTTTCAATTCGAAGCCATCTGTCGCAATCGATTGAACTACGATCGAGGGCTGAAAGCCATGTCCGATGATCCCATCTTTGGACCCGATTGGCGCGAGTGGATCTTAATCGTGCGCCGCCAGTTAGGAATCATCGATACCGCGGATCTCATCTACGTTCGCAGTCAACTGTACCAAGATCGCCGCATCGCGCAGGGACACCTCGAGCCCGAAGCGCCTGTCCTGTTCGGCTTAGCGGAAGGAAAAATCGCTCAAGCCAACCGCCGCAAGGACCCTCTGTTCCTCTTCTCGGCCATGCAACGTCATTTGGGTTACCCAGCTGTCCCGCGCCTCGAAGCCGCCGATCCACTCCCCGCTCTCATTCCACAACTGATGCGACGAATGGAGCGTCTTGAATCGCGCATTAAATTGTTCGAAGAAGAACAACGCGGTGGTATCGATATCACCAAGTTCTACAAAGGCGGCAAAATCCCTCCACCCGCCGACGATCTGTTGGAATGAGCCGAAGTAACGCGAGAAGGAAAAGGGGCAGGTCCTGACCTGCCCCCTTTGATTCTCCGCTTTCTTTTTGTCCTTTAGTGACCAATTGCGAGCAATTACTGGTCACTCCGTGCGCGCAGAATCACGCCGGCTGAACGACAGGTCCAGAAGACTTCGTCGCCGAAAGGCGAAACAGTCACGTCATACGGTTCTGGGTCGCCTGAATTGATTACAACAGTTTTGTCAGTGCTAGGCGTGTAGCGTACGACTCGATTACGTCCGCCGTTGGCGCCCGAGACTCCTGGTGTCGGTACTTCTGTCCAGTAGAGCCGACCGTATAAATCAATGTCCAAACCCATCGGACTATCGAGACCACTTTCAACAACGGAGATTTCGCCACTCGTGTTTCGCATCAGAATGACGCCCGCGGTTCTGCATGTCCAATAAGCAGTTCCATCCAATCCCACTGCAATGTCGACTGGTTCCGGTTCGCCCGAATTTAATGGGAACGAGAAGTAGGACCTCAGGAACTGAATCGCGACGTTCACGTCATTCTTACCGCCCTCTGTACCCGGAACTCCCGGAGTTGGTATTTGCGTGAAGAAAATGAATCCTGGAGTAAATAAAGGGACATCGATACCAACGGGTGACTTGAGGTTCCGCAATAGCACCGCCTGAGTTCCAGTGCCAAACTGAGTTCTCCGTACGATTACACCGGCGGACTCGCAAGTCCAATAAACATTCCCATACAGATCAGTCGCAATGTTTTCTGGGTTTGGATCGCCTGCCGAAACGACGACTGATTTCTTGCGGTTCGCGTTCAACCTAACGACGCGATTCTCTCCACCACCTGTACCGGGTGTCGGGATCTCTGAATAATAGAGGTTGCCATAGACATCCAAGTTGATTCCTGAGGGTTTCTGCAAACCACTTATGACAAGATCCGTTTTGAAGGACTGTGCAACTGCCGTATTGCTGGCCGCAAATGGCAAATAGCTGAAGCACAACAGGGCAATAAAAGTCTGAACACGACGCAACATTGGAAACTCCGATCATTAGGGGACTAAAACTGAGGTCATCGACCGCTCGAACGTAGAACAGACGTCGAACGTTCTATCCGTTTTAGTACCTGCGAACAAAAGTCTCTGTATGCAAACTCACATAGAGCGGACGATCTTCTATCGACGGTTGCGACACGCCAGTGGTCTGTAAGTCGCAAGCAAGCGGACGATTGCTAAGATTGCAGGGGTCGGGTACCCTTAATCGATCGTACGAACGCAAACTTATCCATTCGTTGCTGCGCCCGACTCAATTAGAGGAAGCTGATGCAAGATGATCCAATCGGGGTGGACGCCACCAAATGGGTCGACTCCTATGGCGATGCTCTATTTGCTTATGCCGTATCTCGGCTGCGCGATCGCAGTTTGGCGGAAGAGGCCGTTCAAGAAACTTTCCTGTCTGCGTTAAAGTCCCTCGACCAGTACCAGAGAACCGGATCGGAAGGCGCTTGGTTGATGGGAATTCTCAAGCGAAAAGTGATCGACCAAGTTCGCGCACAAACCAAGCAACCGGTTGCGCTTGAGAACGATCCAAACGTTTCGGCTCTGTTCGACAAACTCGGCAATTGGTCCAAGTCGGCTAAGTCAAACAGCGCTATGCGACTGGATTCGATTGAGCGCGATGAATTTAAAGTCGTGTTCCAGGATTGTCTTGAGAAACTGCCACCCACCCAAGCTTCCACTTTTTGGTTGCGCGAAGTGCAGCAAGAAAGTGCCGAAGAAGTTTGTAAGACGCTAGATATTTCGACGTCAAATCTTTGGGTTCTGATGCACCGGGCGCGGTTAGCGCTCGCCGAATGCATGAAAACCCGATTGGCGATGGAGAACCGTTGAAGTGTCGCGTTGCAAAGACATTACCAAGCTAATTTCGGATTCGATGGAACGAAAACTTTCATTGTGGCAACGCATTGACCTGCGAACGCACTTGATCTTATGCGGCTTCTGTCGCAGATTTCAAGCCAACGTGCTGGCGCTTCGAAAGTTGGCATCGAGCAAACATGCCTCAGAAACGTTAATACTGTCCGTGGAGGCTAAGACACGTATACGTAACGCAATCCGCCAACAATCAGGCTGATTTTGAGATTCGCGGAAGAATGTTGTAAGCCAACTGCGCATCAGCCGTCAACTCTTGTGATTGGCTGTCTAGCAACTTGTTTACGCGCATTCTGTGATATCAATGAACGAGCGGATCTGGTTTTTGAAAAACTGCGACTTGCTGCAAAAAATGAGCCCTGATCAGCTCGATTTGCTAGAGAAGCATTGCCAACAACGAAAGTTCGTTGCGGCCAGTCCTATCTACTTGCCGTCAGAGAATGCAGATTCAATCTACTTGGTAGGGAGTGGTTTGGTCAAAATCTGTCATCTAACTGTTGACGGGAAAATTTCTACACTTGCCTACGTTAAACCTGGCGAAGTTTTCGGCGAGCTGGCTCTTTTCGATACTGGTCAACGTGGTGAATACGTTGAGTCGGTTGAGATAAGCATACTTATTCGCATCCCGAAGCAACGCATACAGGAGTTAATGAACCGTGATTTGGATGTTGCGCTTGCGGTAACGAAACTTGTTGGACTACGACGGCAACGCATTGAACGTCGCTTACGAACACTCTTGTTCACATCGAATCAACATCGACTGAATCATTTGCTTCTCGACTTAGCAGAGCAATTTGGCGAAGCCATCGATGGCGGCATTCGACTCGGACTCAGACTCTCGCATCAGGAAATCGCAAACCTCATCGGAACCACGCGAGAGACCGTGACTATCCTGATGGGCGCGTTGAAGACGGATGGCTTGATTAGTGGACAGCGACAGACGGTCATCCTAAATGATGTTTCGCGACTGGCCGAGTCGGTGGGGCGTCGGACGTAAAGCACTGAAGCGTTTGTCCAGAGTGCAATCTTGCTCGAGCACCGAGAGTTCGACGACGGACTGCGTTGCTCGAATAGTCCTTAGTTTCTCCGCACAAAACGGGCATTTCTTCAAATGCTGCTCAACCTGCGCTCGCTGAGTTACAGACAGCGAATTGGTCGCATAGTCAGGTAGAAACTTAATTACTTGATCGCATGCGAACGCGCTAGACTTCGAACTAAACGGCGATGGCAATCATCCGGCCCAGGCAAGCGACATAACTAAAGCCAATGGAATTGCCCAGGCCGCGCGCTTCATTGTCCGTTGTCGCCGGGAGCGATTTGCCACGGATTGCAAAGTACCCTTCGGACATTCTTCCCATTCGCCAGAGCTTACTGAATTCGGATTCATCTATTGGTTCTTTTCGGAAGGAAAACTGGCCGGTGGAAATCCAGCGTGACTCAAAACGCATGAATGTTGAAAGCAGTCTAGTTTATCGCCACTCATTCGCTCTGCTGTATGTGCGATCGCTCACCGATGTTAAGAAATCTGGCATTTTCCTCCAGTCTTGTGTGAGCGTGCACACAGATCTGAATCACTGCACAAGCTCAAATGAACTCCAGTCGTTTGACTGCGATTCAAGTTGAAGTCGCAGAATCCGAGAGCATTTTCAGAATCAGGAGTCCGATCAAGTTTGTTGCCCCCACAGGATGGCATGCGTGATCACGACACTGTTTCACGACCTGCGAGGTCCTGGCAGGTCAAGAATTCTACGCCGTTGTATTGGCGATCCAAAGCCGATAAACTAGTCGCGAGGGTAGCTCATCGCCCCTTTTTCTTTGTCGGACGCCAGCGAACTTATGAATGATGAATCTTTTCTGTCTCCGTTATCCAACTCAGGCTGCCGCAATGCGAGGTAAATGCATACTCTTGATTTTGATAACAATTGCTTTTTCAGGTTGCACCGAAATGCGAGTTGAAGGCGATGCAAAAGTCTTTCAGAGTTCTGCTGTAGGGTCGACAATTCGAATCGTTGCTGGCTTAGGTTTGATCGGATTGGGCATCGTTTCTGTTGTTGGCAGTTTGCTGCCCGACCGAAAACCCAAAAACCGGAGGATGAAATCCAGTGAAGGGCTCTCGTCTGGACAACGTGTAGGGCTAGGCGTCTTTGGTGGAGCGATGGGTTTCGTCGGTTTTTTTCTGGCTGCAATCTCATTCCTTTTTCCTAGTAAACTCCATGTGACTGTTTACCCAGACCGCGTCGCTATGGCATCCACCTATTCCCAAACAGGCGGCAGAGAAGTTGTCGTACCTTTCGCGGGCTTGTCCACTGTTGAGCTACGAGACGAACCTAGCATCATTGGTAAAATGCAGACCTTTTTGGTGTTTACACAGAAAAGTAGCAATGTAATTAAGCAGGACGCGGGGAACAACGAAAGGCAAGCTCTGGAGACAATCCGCCAATCGCTTGCTGAGTATCAAAAATCTGCTCCGCCGACGGATAATAATGTCGCAGTAGCAATGCCTACTGGTTCATCAGCATCAGAAAGTAGCAGACCTAAAAGGGAACCTTCGCGGAATTCTAGTTCATCGGCTCAAAATAACCTTAGTCAAACTCCAACTACCCCACGAGTTAAAGAATACCAACTCAAAAGATACGCGATCACCGCACCTCTTCCACAAGGTTATCGTCTCGTCGAATCTGCAGACGCATTTGAAGTAGGCACAAAGTTGAAAGCAAGTTGGGGCACAAGTTGGTTTTTTGTAACCATTGTCGAGAATAACAGCGATGGCACGATTACATGCAATTGGGACGATTTCTCGAATTTTACTTATAAGATGATGCGCGAAGACCTAGTCACGGAGGGTAAAACATCGACAAGTATCATGACGTCGAATTCGGGCTCACCACCTCCCGCGATATTTCCGCCAACCGTTCCGCAAGCCCCGTCACAAGAGTTCAACTTAAAACGATACCAGATTACCATTCCGCTCCCTAAAAATCACAGCATCGTCGCACTGAATACCGAAGTGGAAGTCGGAGAAAAGCTGCAGGCATGCTACGCAAAACATTGGGAGTATGTAACTGTTGTTGCTATCAACGAGGATGGGACAATCACCTGCAATTGGGATAATTGGAAGTCATTCACGTACAAAATGATGCGTGACGATTTGATCATAGCTGAATAAGATGACACCTGTGCATGTTGACTCTCACTTCCATGATATTCCGTTGTCACAATTGGAAGGATGGCTGCTGGAGTGTCAGGTGAAATTCGGCCGGCACCCGCGGAAGTTCGATGCATCTACGCTTCAGATGCTACTCGTAAACCCGCCTTGGTTGACGAAACTGAGATTCGGGGACGCGTTGGCAAAACTCGTTCAAAACAACACACTCCGACGACTTTTTAAAACGGGCATGGTGGTTTGGGGGCACGTAATTCAGGCCAACGAAGAGCTTTACTCGCCGGCACCGTCCTCCGACGGATACACTTATGACCGGGCCGGTGAGGTAGTTTTTCAAGTACATGGCGATTCACTTCAAACTCCTCTTGAGCTCCAACGCGTTGCTATTGCATTGGCTAGCTTGAAGTACGCCGACGCTCTTGGTTCTGAGTTGCAATGTTGGGCAGACTATTTGACTGCAGAGACGGTCAGGGTCGTAGGTTGGCAGGTTCCCGTCAGGCTAACTGCTCCAACAACCTGTTTTGTTTCAACGACCCTGTTTCGACGCAGGCACTTACCAAAAGGCGTTTTGCAACAATCGCTCATTCCTCTCGTCGTGGCAACGGAGCAGCCATATTTTGCGATGCCCCTTCCCAAAGATTATTGGCCACAAGAATTACTCGAATGGTGGTAACCATTCATGTAGGCCGGAACAAGCGAAGCGCAGTTCCGGCGTCTTGCCGTGATAGCCTTGGCGCTTGGAAAAGCCGGAACTGCGCGTTGCTTGTTCCGGCCTACGGTCCGAACCAATAGTGTTTGCATAGCCCCGAGTAGAAAACGCTATTTGTACAGCGCGCTTCATGGCTGGCACCAATTGAACCATTGATGTAGGCCGGAACAAGCGAAGCGCAGTTCCGGCGTCTTAAGGTGGTAGCTCTAGCGCTTGGAAAAGCCGGAACGGCGCGTTGCTTGTTCCGGCCTACGGTTCGAACCGATGGTTTGCATAACCCCGAGTGGAAAACGCTATTTGTAAAGCGCGCTTCATGGCTGGCACCAATTGAACGGCACCAATTGACCATTCATGTAGGCCGGAACAAGCGAAGCGCAGTTCCGGCGTCTTACAGTGATAGCCTCGGCGCTTGGAAACGCCGGAACGGCGCGTTGCTTGTTCCGGCCTACGGTTCGAACTTATAGTCTTTGCATAACCCCGCATGGAAAATGCTATTTGTACAGCGCGCTTCATGGCTGGCACCAATTAAATCAGTGAGGCCTCGGCGATCGCCGCGGGTGAATCGGAGGGCTGCGGACGCGATCTACAGGATATATCCCGAGGCACTGAATCCGCGTCCAGTGACACTGGTACGTTGCGGGGGCAGGTCATTAGCTAAGCTGCGAAGGACGTTCCAGCCACGATCACGGGAACTTCTTCGCTTCCTCCGGAAACGCCGCCGCGAACGAGGCATGTGCTTGCTCGGCGGGTGCCTTCCATCCCAACTCGCGCAGCAGATCACGCCGCTTTTCAAGATACCAGCGAGCCTCAATCCGCTCGCCGTTGCGTTCGAGAACCTCGAGCGCGCGGCCAAACCAGTTGTCGCGACGCAGCATCCGAATCTCCAGCAGCGCGAACTCTGGTCGCCCTGGTCCGACCAAGTTGATCAACTGAGAGTAGGTGCCAACTAGCTGCGCATCCACTTTCTCACGCTCACCTGCTTCAAGCGGTTTCTTCTCAACCACCTCAGGTTCCAGTCGATACCCGAGCGCACGCGCTTGTCGATACAGAGTCATCGCAATTGCGGACTCTTTAGTCTTCGCATCGATCTTCTTGTTCGCTTCAAGCAAAGCGATCAAGCGGCCCGCCGCATCCGCTATCTCAGTGGGATACTCGTCGCGGTACTGCGGCTGATCCAGCCAATGCAACTGCAACTGTCGCAACCCAATATCATCAGACGATTTCTCAAGCGCCGCTCGCAACGATTCTGTATCGGCAGTCGTTGGACGCGCACTTGGTCCCAACAACTTAGCTCGAATCCGAGTTGCCTTTTTTTCGGGATCGACCGTCGGTTCTTCAATCGCCCGTTCTTCAGTCACGATTGCCGCGCGAGCCGCTTTGCCTCTCCCTTTTCCAGAAGTTGCTTGGCTGGGCTGCGGAGCGAGCTGCCCTGGTGTGTAAGTTTCAAGCCAAGTCTTCTGAGCCGTTAGTTCCAGCTTCAATTCGGCCCCGGTTGATCTCTCCGCAAGCTGCTTATCGATTTGAGCTAACTGTGCCTTCCGCCATTCTTCAACCGGATTGCCGTTTGAAAGCACTCGCAATTGACCCTGCGCCACACAGCACTGCAGAATCAAGCACAGCAGCACCACTGAATTCAACAATCGAAAGCTAACCAAATACATAGGAAACCGCTTTGCCGAATCGAAACTTATTCCACACCCACACTCGACTTAGTCTAGTCCACCCGTCCGCACAGCGAAAGGATTGCGACCACGGTACCTACCGCTGGCCTGAACTAAGGTAGCATTCTGTGGTTGCTACTGAGTCCCGACCTGCTCTGCTTCGGTCTCATAACTCGAGACCGGAGCACATGAGCAAACTAAATTGCGATCGCCGTATACGTTGTCCACACGACCGAC
>JANPLP010000197.1:0-3912 GCA_031426595.1 Planctomycetia bacterium
GTGCATCCATCGGGCAAAGAGGGCTTCCTAACTCGCTTTGTCAATCGACGCTTTGAAAGCGTTCGACGAGTGTACGCATGGATGCTGGGCGGTGCCCTTACGCTGCGTTGGTCTATTGTCGCGTCAACGATACTGGTTGCATTTGCAGCGGGTCCGCTGTACCTGTTCAGCGGCAAGGAACTCGCGCCGGTGGAAGACCAAAGCGCGATCGCTGTGTTCATGTCCGCTGCTCCCGATGCAACGCTCAAGTCGACCACTCGCTGGGCAAAGGAACTATCTACTACGCTGAAACAATTGCCTGAGTCGGAGTACATGTGGGCGCTCGTGACGCCCGGGTCGGGTTTCGGTGGCATCATCACCAAGGACTTCCGCGATCGATCCCGCAGCACAACTGAGATGTATCAACAAGTGTTCGGGATGGTGTCTCAGATTCCTGGTATCGAGCCGTTTCCGATTTTGCTGCCACCATTACCTGGCGCGGGTCAGTACGATGTGGAGTTGATTGTAAAAAGCGACATGGAGCCGCAGCAGTTGGCGGATTTGGCCGCAGAGATCGCTGCCGAAGCTCAGACTTCTGGCAAGTTCATGTTCGTCGATACAGATTTGAAGTTGGATCTGCCTCAAGCGCGAGTTTCCGTCGATCGCGAAAAAGTAGCTGACCTGGGGATGGACCTCGCGTCCGTCGCACAAGAACTCGGTGTGCTACTAGGAGGTGGATACGTCAACCGATTCAACTATTTCAATCGCTCGTACCAAGTCATCCCACAGTTGGCGGACGAAGATCGACGCTCCCCTTCCTCGCTAATGGATTTGAAGATTCGCAGCCCGCAAGGTCAACTGATTCCGGTTTCGAACTTTGCCATAATTGAGTCGGTTACAGCCCCGCGTACGCTGACAAAGTTCCAACAGCAGAGTTCACTGCGTTTGTTTGCGGGTGTTGTACCCGGCGTCACCAAGGAAGATGGCTTGAATACCATGGAGGAAGTTGCGCACCGCGTCCTGGGTCCCGAGGTGGGGCTAGATTACGCGGGCGAGTCGCGTCAGATTCGGCAAGAAGGCTCGGCCCTGACCGTAACACTCGGTTTCGCCCTAGTCATGATCTATCTCGTACTCGCTGCGCAGTTTCGATCCTTTCGCGACCCGTTAATTGTGCTCCTTGGCTCGGTCCCCTTAGCAATATCCGGCGCCTTGGTGCTGACCTTCTTGGGATTGACGACAATCAACATTTACTCGCAGGTAGGACTGATTACGTTGGTTGGTCTGGTTGCGAAAAACGGGATCTTGATCGTCGAGTTTGCAAACGCATTGCAGGAAAAGGGGCTTTCGAAGTTTGCTGCGATCGTTGAAGCTTCGCAAACACGACTGCGGCCCGTGCTCATGACATCTGCCGCGACCGTGTGCGGTCACTATCCGCTAGTGTTGGTCACCGGCCCCGGCGCGGAAGCTCGCAACAGTATCGGTATCGTCCTCGTCGCGGGGATGGCAATTGGAACGATTTTTACGCTGTTCGTGGTGCCAGCCCTCTACCTGATTCTTGCTGCAGAACACCGCCACCTCGAACGGGACGACGAAGAGTTCGCGTAGCCTAAATGTTGCTTAAAGCTACGTGACCCATTGCAAAATCGGTTGATAAAGCCGACATCCCCGTGAAGTCGCTGATCGCGAATTGCTGATCGTGAATTGAAGTGTAGGGAACGTTTGAAGGATCATTTTCCCTAGCCTGCACTTCCGCCCTCGACAGAGCCCAAATCGTCCCGATAATCAGGGCTTATCGCACGTAAACTGAATCAGCCACCTCACCGAATGAAAAAAGCAAAATGGCAAAAAAGACAATCGCCGATATTGATCCCAAAGGCAAAGTTGTACTCATGCGAGTCGACTTTAATGTCCCCCAAGATGACAACGGAGTGATCACCGACGACCGTCGCATTCGGATGGCTCTACCCTCAATCGAATCGGTGCTCAAACGTGGTGGGCGTTTGGTGTTAATGAGCCACTTGGGACAACCTAAAGGTCCCGATGCTAAGCTGACGTTGAAACCGACCGCTGAACGGTTGGCTGAGTTGCTGGGCAAGCCGGTCGCGTTTGCTACCGACACCGTTGGCGAAGACGCAGCGAAAAAAATCACTGCCTTGAAAGACAGCGAAGTGGTGGTACTCGAAAACGTACGCTTCAACTCGGGTGAAAAAGCTGGTGACCCGCAATACGCCGGCACGCTAGCCAACTGGGCTGACATTTACTGCAATGATGCCTTCGGAACTTGCCACCGTACCGATGCTTCTATGGTTGCGGTCCCTCAAGCCATGGGTTCGAAACCGAAAGTGGTTGGATTCTTAGTGTCAAAAGAAGTTCAATATCTCAGCGATACGATCGCCAACCCGCAAAGGCCGTTTGTTGCCATCCTGGGCGGTGCCAAGGTTAGCGACAAGATCAACGTGATCAACAACCTGCTGGGCATCTGCGATTATGTATTGATCGGCGGCGCGATGGCATACACCTTTTCGCTCGCACGCGGTGGCAAGACCGGTGGCAGTCGCGTTGAACTCGACAAAGTAGAGCTAGCCAAAGAGTTGATCGCTAAGGGTGGTTCCAAATTGATGTTGCCGGTCGATACGCACTGTGGCGATTCCTTCTCGTCAGCATGCAATAAGCAAGTTGTCAAAGCAGGCGAGATCCCCGATGGTTGGGAAGGTTTCGATATCGGTCCTGATACGGCCAAACAATATGCAGAGCTACTCAAGGGGGCAAAAACAGTGGTCTGGAATGGTCCGATGGGTGTTTTCGAAATGCCTCCATTCGATGAAGGGACCAAGATCGTTGCGAAAGCCATTGCCGATAGCGAAGCGACCAGCATCATCGGAGGTGGCGATAGCGCCGCGGCTATCGAGCAACTCGGTTTCGCAGATCAAGTTACCCACGTCAGCACCGGCGGCGGTGCGAGCCTCTCGATACTGGAAGGCCAAAAATTCCAAGCCGTAGAATTGCTCGACGACAAATGACGCTTCGCCAGAGGCATAATACTCTGGCCCTTGAGTTCTTTTCGTGGGCTTCGAATACCGAGCGGGAGCGAGACAAAAGCATGTCACTCCCGCTCTCCAGCAGCCATACTCAACTCCAACTAATGATCTCGCAAGCGTTCAGTGTAAACGTCTGGGTTTCTGTTCGCAGAAGCAAACGCCCTCGCCCATCGATCCCCTGACAAAGACCGATCAGCTCGCCGCTCTCTGCCGAGCGTACATGAACTAAGCGATCGGTTAGCACGCAACGCTCACGCCATTCGTTCAGCCAACAGTCAGGCTCGTCGCGCCAAAGCGCCCATTGCTTCTGCAAGCTGCCTACAACTTCTAATAAGACCTCTTCACAGAAGATCGCCCGTCCCGCAATACTTGACAAGCACGTGGCTTTTTCAAGTAGTTGCACCGGAGCTTCCTGCCAATCAATCTGCGCATTGATGCCGATTCCTATTGCAAACCCTGTCGCCAACCCTCGACTCTGTATGGCTTCAATCAATATGCCTGCGACCTTCTTGCGATTCACATAGATATCGTTCGGCCACTTCAACCCCGAGCGAAACTCGGCTCCCGAAGCTTTGTCGACCCCGACGAGTGAATCGATGGCCTGTGCGACCGCTACTCCTGTGATAAGCGCCAACTGGGGATGCAGAAATGAATCTTGCGGCAACTCTGGCAACGGTATAATTAACGACATCATCAAACATCCGCTTGGCGACCACCACTGATTGCCACCGCGTCCTCGGCCAGCGGTCTGCTGGTCAGCGACAAACAAAGCGGGAACCTCGCTCGGATTGGAAAGGAGCCATTGCTTCGCTAAGTTATTCGTTGAGTCCACTTCGGGCTGCCAATTGATGTGACGCAGCCAACCGTCTTGCATCGCATCCACGATTGCGCTTTG
>JANPLP010000198.1:0-4233 GCA_031426595.1 Planctomycetia bacterium
AGAGCAGAGAAAGCTGGAGAAGGATTTAACGGTCTTGGATCACTGTTCGGAAATGCGCTGGATGTCACGTCGGACGATGGGTGCTTGGAAATCTTGCCACACAAGACTTGATTTGATGTCTGCAAAGAGAGAGCATTTAAATCGAGAGAAAACTTCGTTCGAACACCAGATTAAATCGATTTTTTCCGCCTTAAAACGCATAGCGAAAGAAACAGTATTCCAAGGGATGTTGCCGTTGCAGGTTCGGGAATGGCTGTCGTCGAGAAACGTGCGCCAAGTTCAACTAGTGTGCCGCCTGGTACAGAAACGCGGTTGAGTATTGCTCCGGTGTTGGGATTTAAAGTCAGAAGGTTTCCGGAAATGGTAGAAACGAACAAGTTGATTCCATCAAATGCTAATCCCACAGAACCCGCTGGCGCAGCAAAGCCGCTTAGGAACGCCGGGGTGTTGACAAAAGGATTATATTCATGAATCTGGCCGTCCGTGAAAATCCCAAACTCTCTTCCGTATCCGTCTCCGCCAAGCCCGGCAGTAGGTCTTCCCGTAGCCCAGAAAAACGAGGTCGCTCCTCCAAGACCCGTCTGGCGGTGTAAGTCAGATTGCTCATGCCCGTAAAACACGTAATTGACCGCAGCATTCTGCTGAAAACTGAGCCCCGAAGTCGTAAAGGCGTCTCCATTAACCGTGCCGAGTGTCGCACCAGTATTGGGGTTCAATCGGAAGAGGTTGGAGCTGCTAGAAGTGTTAATATACAGAAGTTCGCCAAGCTGATTCGCGTACGTTAAACCTGCAAAATCCTGGGTGGAAGAGATCGCGGCCGGGGTAGCAAATGAATTGAGTATCGAGCCGTTTGTCGGATCTATCGCAAGAATGCTTCCGGTAGCAGGACGAATTCCATAGACAACCGTCGCATGTGCTGATTGCAGCCCTAGCATGAAGTTCACGATTGCAATGCCGCCAATCGACAAAGCATATCCCACACTCTTTCGAAACCCTAGATTGACCATAATATCCAATACCCCCTGTGCCTAAGTAACTCTTTAGAAAAAAGAAAAACCACCAAACCAATGTTTTAAGCAGGAAAGCCACGAATAGCAAGCATTATTTGCGATTTCCGCTAATCGCCCCTAAACATGAAGGCTAATCGATACTCCCCGTCGATGGCTAGTATCTAATTCTCAGGCAGCAGCTCGGGAACGAACTACCTGGTGCCGGCGATCAGCGAGAAGTGTCGGTTATTCGGGGAATTGACTGGCAATGTCGGATTCATGTACCTCCGTCACGCAACAGGGGCGAAGTCAGTATCGAAACAATTCGCGTTAGTTTTATCTTCAGTTCTTGATCTATCGCGACGGCAGAAGTGTATTTGATCGACAGTCTGTAAAAATCGTGTCAATCTTTGTCAAAAACATATCCGTTCACGGTAAATTTTTTCCATGACGAGCTCGAGCACCGTTTCACCGAGCACGAGCACGGAGTTGCCTAATCCCAAAACGAAACATTCTACCCACTGAAATCACGGAATTACCACTTTTTTCGAGTCACCTCTTTTTGGCATTTCTGCTCGACGGAGCAACCTTCGCCGTTTCATCGTTTGCGATTTCTTCAACGGCGAGCTCAGAAAACTCGCGACTCGCAATTCCCCAAAATGCAGCTGTGCACAGAATAAAGGCGACGCTGTAGAGCCAGTCACCAGCAAGTCCCCAAATGCCTATCGAAGTCAATCCCGCCGCCACGATTGCCAGTAGACGACCGTGGCGGACTAACAAAAGCCCGACGGTTACTGCATGCGCAAGTAGAAAAGCGTGTGACAGAGCGTTCATCAAGTAGGGTTTGTCGCTTAGTGACTGCTGATCGTACCAAGGACTTAGTTGGGCGGACGCTAACCACCACGCGGCGCTCCCAGCCCACCACATTGGCTCGGCGAAATGGCTCACGAGACTAATGAGAAGCCAGATCACAAGGTGACATTGCATCAATCGAATCGCTAGAGTCGCCGTCCATCGCTCCCGTTGATCATGCAAGCCCACCTGCCAGCACGCTTGTATTTTTCCGGGATCGACGACGAGATAGCCAAGTAGTCCAGTAAAGAGCAAATCACCCGGACCCTGCAACATGGAGACTCGATGCACAATACCGAGACTAAGCCCCCAAACGAATGCCGCCATGACTCGGCCGCCGACCCCCATTGCCATCGCCAGCGAGCACACGATCGTGACCATCAAATAAAGTCGCACAAATGAGGGCGAATCTATCCAGTAGAGTAGCGAAATCCGACTCGCGCTCCCTGTTCCAGCCACCTGGTCACCAATGAGGAACCGTGTGAGTGGGCCGTTCAGCAAACCATCCGGTGCGATCCACGTCGAAAGATCCGACAACCAGGAAGCCGCATACGCCGCCGCGAGTATTCCTAAGCCTACTCTCGCAAATCCAATGTCCAATGTCGGGCCCGGTGCGAACCAAAAATGATCCCATCGACGGATGAATGCCTTTGACATTCCACCCATATATCGAGTAAGCAATTTCGTCACGGTTGCGATCCGGTTTTCGGAGAGGTTGGTTTCAAAGGCGCAACCGTCTTGGAGGCCCGCCGAGCTTCGGTTTGACGCAACAGGGATAGGTCGCCGTCCCCAAGATCGATTACAGAAGCCAAATAGGCCACCTGAGGTTGAAGCGATTCTGGGAATCCGTTTGAATCGTCACTCGCATGGACTTCGATGTACTGCTGTTGCGACAAACGCGGCGCGACTGTAACTCGAATTTTATCAACTCGAGTTTTATCAAACCGAGTCGCACGATCGAGCATTTCATTCGTTAAGACGGCCATCAACATTCGCCCTGCTCCTTCGTCATTCTCATAGACCAAAAGGCTGCTTAATTGATGCAGCCAAAACTGCTCAAGGCGATGCCTACGATCGACAGTCAACTGTGCAGAAACTCCGTGAGGCTGTTCATGTGGAACCAATGGAATCCATACGCCGTCCCCTGTATCGCGTTGGTGCAACTCGATCCGAACGATCTCTGCTAATCCATTACTGCTCGCTATGGGCATGCGATTCGTATCCGCTTTCCAGTTCCCTAACGCCGTATAGGGAGCAGCGAACGAGAGAACATCGTCGTGTAAGAAGGAAGCGCCACGGTGTCCGAGCATCGCTAACGCGACAACCGCGAGGTGAAGGATAACTAGAGTCGAAATCAGCAGTCGGATCAAAAAAGGAGGCATACCGTGTTGTACTCTAACTTGTCGTAGCTCTCTCGTCTTTCAAGATTCTGTGGGAAAAACAGTGGCAAACGAACTGCCTTATGCTGAAGTCAAACTCGAAGGCAGATCAAGATACGCTAAACCACTGCATATCAAAGTGGGAATAAAAAACCGCAGTGGCGAGACTCGTTGAATCATCACCACTGCGGCGTATGGTTTTATTTACCTAATTTTATTTGACTAGGTCTTTGGGACGGCAACGTCGCTAGGCGATACTGGAGCTGCCGGTGTTGCTGGTACGCCTGGAGCCGCAGCTGGCATCGGAGCTGGCATCGGAGCTGGTGGAACCGATGGGGATGTCATTACCGCTCCGGAATCTACAACAGTCGATCCACAGCTGGTGCAACCCGCGGACGAGCCGACAGCGTACGACCCAACCATAGGTGCTGAAATCATCGTTGAGCCACAACCACAGCTTGGTGCTGGTGCACAGCAGCTTGGTGCTGGTGCCGGTTCACAGCAGCTTGGTGCTGGTGCCGGTGCACAGCAGCTTGGAGCTGGTGCCGGTGCACAGCAGCTTGGAGCTGGTGCCGGAGCGCAGCAACTTGGAGCTGGTTCACAGCAGCTTGCAGCTGGAGCGCCACAGCTTGCTCGCTTTGCCTTCAAGCGTGCTAGCAAACCTTGACGAGGTGCGCCGCAGCTTGGAGCTGGTTCGCAGCAAACTGGAGCTGGCTCGCAGCAAACTGGGGCTGGTTCTGGTGCACAGCACGAAGCGGCGGGTGCAGCACAGTCACCGCCTCGTGAATGCAGTTTGGCGAAAAGGCCTCCGCCTGCTCCCCCACAGTCACCCCTTGCATGACGCTTCGCGAAAAGCCCGCCGCCGCAACCGGCTTGGGCTTCAACGGCGAATCCGAGACCTACGATTACCAATGCGCTGGCAAGCGTCTTCAACATACTACGATTCATAACGATACTCCTAGTGGATAGTACGCGGACATGACGCACAGGAGCACGATGTAATGTGTTCTACG
>JANPLP010000199.1:0-10454 GCA_031426595.1 Planctomycetia bacterium
GACAACTTGAATCTCGCGGGGCGAATTGAAGCGGCTCAGTAAGTCAAACTAAAATAAATCAAACTAAAATCTCGCTAATCGTTTTCCCTTCGGATAGCTTGATGGGTCGGCGATCATCAGAAACGTTTTCAGTATCGGGAGACACTCCCACAGCACTGCAAATCGTGGCGAGCAAATCTGGAGCGGTTACGGGACGATCGGTAACTTCCATTCCATCGTCACTCGTCTTTCCAACTATCGATCCGCCAACAATGCCGCCACCCGCTAGTACACAGGACCAAGCGTTGGGGAAATGGTCGCGCCCACCTTGCGGATTGATCTGTGGAGTCCGGCCGAACTCGCCCATCCAGACGATAGTTGTCGTCTCCAACAAACCGCTGGCCTTTAAGTCCAAAATCAATTGACTCCAGCCGTGGTCCAACCGCTCACTCAATCGCTTGACGATCGTGAAGTTATCGGCGTGACTATCCCAAGACAAACCGGCCGGTCCGTCGCTAAGCGATACTTCAACCACCGGCACACCGCGCTCAATCAGACGCCGCGCCATCAAGCAACCTTGACCAAAGGGACCGACACCATAACGTCGACGGACTTCATCTGATTCTTGCTTAAGATCGAAGGCTTCGACCAGATCGCTTTCAGCCAGCTTCATCGCGCGACGATAAACGGTATCGTGAGTCATCGCCGCACCAGTTCTACGTGGTGCGCCATAACTCTGTTGCAACACGTCCCAGAACTGTCGGCGACGCACCAACCGTTCGCGAGGCAACTTATCAGGGGGCAGCAAGTTGTCGACACGCAGATCAGCGGGAGTGTCATTGTCCGCTCGCGGCGCACCAGTGGCTTGAGCTGGATCGAAAGTGCTGGTGCCACCGACTGTCAAGGGTTCTCGCGATGCACCTAAGAATCCTGCACTGAAAGCGGGTGGATTGATGAAAGAGTTCGGTAGGATACTCACATATCCCGGCACACTCTCATCGGCTGGTGTCAACTCCTTCGCCAGTGCGGCTGGAAACGATGGATAACGAACAGGTGCACCGGGGCGTTGTCCAGTCCGCACTAAGAATGTCCCGCGACTATGGTCACCCTCTTTCGTGGACATGCCGCGAATGATCGACAAGTGCTCGGCGACTTTGCTGAGTCCCGGAAGGTGCTCACTAAATCGCATGCCAGGCACTGAAGTGGTCAGTTCCTTAAAAGGGCCGCCGTTAGCATGGCCGGGTTTGAGATCAAAGGTATCCATTTGAGATGGTCCGCCAGGCATCCACAAAACGATCAGACGCCGTTGCGAACCGGTCGCTTTTAATTGCGCGGCTAACTGGTTAGGCCAAGCTGACATCACCCCCGCTTGAGCGCCCAATGCCAACATTGTTTGAATGCAGGTCCGTCGACTCGTATGCATGATCACCCTTTGGAAACATTTGCACTTTGGAAACCGGCTCGGCTATTAATTCTAAGGGGCGTCGACGAGGACCGCCAATCAAAACTTATGCGGATTTTTGGACTTTTAGGTCTGCGCGGATGTTCGGTTCGCAGTGGACACTCCAGCCAGAACCGAACTATGCCCCGAAACGCTTGCGGTTGCCGCGACCAACCCCATCCGATTCGTACAAATGACTATCTCGCACTAATTGCAGCCTCGCACGGGTTCTTGAATTGGACGAGATGGTCAACTTTTTCGACCATGCTCACTCACCAATCGACATCGGCAACACAAACGCGATTCGCCACAACACTTGGTAAAACCCAGGTTTGTGAAAGTTCGTTCGCAAACCATTGACCGCTCGTAGTTTCGCGAATACATTTACGTCCGGTCGGACCGCGTCTCAAGCGGGGTCTTTGTGTTTTATCGCAAGTATATCGCATTCATCTTATTGGTACTCTACGGAGTTCCAGCGGCTATTGGTCCGCATTGGCATAGTCACTCGAGCTGTGCTGATAACCATTCTTCGTGCGCTTCGCACAACCCTTCATCGGGCGGTCTTCCCTCGGGCGGTCTTCCCTCGGGCGTGCAGCACTCCCATGCAGCGGACCCTCGCCCTGAATCATCGCATTCCTCCCACTCCCACACGGCTTCATCCAGCAAGGCTTCATCGAGCAAAGACCCATCGAATACCGGGCAGTCGCATCGTCATCATCATTGTTGTTGCGAAAGTGCGGTGGACGGGTCGACTGATGCGGCGCCGGCAAGTAGCCCAGATTTGCTCGTGGCGGGCGCAGATGCGGATTGCGGCTTATGCTTGATCTGTCATTTCTATTCGAGCACACCTTGCGTTGGATTTTCCGTTTCACTGCTAACGCAGAGCTCATTGGCTGAGTCGTTATTCACTGCGCACGCAGAGCAATTGACGACTCTGTGCCGATTTCATTTTGCTCGCGGACCACCCAGCCCGGTGCAGTTCGCTTAGCTTCACGTTGTCATTCACACTCGCGCTATCGGTGCGGAGTGAATGGTTCTGAGCAGTTTTATCCTATGTAGCGATGCGGTAACGAATCGAAAGATTCTGTTGCGGCGCGAACATGCGCCTGCTGGTCTGCACACTTGGCGAATCTGTGATTTCCACCTAAGCACTACGCCCACGGTGCGCGATGAAATGCAAAAGATACGGTCCGACCACCTTATTCCAAGCACCATCGCGCACCAGGGCTCCTTTCGCGGGAATTAGGCGGGCAAGTTCGTGCTGCAAACCGGTTGTTTAGGCGCAGCGATGAGGATCGTTGCGCAGCGAGCCGTCATATACATTCACTCAAAAACAAAATCCGTTAGGAACTTAATAGAATGAGAATTACTTCCCGATCAGCCTTTACGCTTGTTGAACTACTAGTGGTTATTGCGATCATCGGCATCCTTGTTGGGTTGCTACTGCCAGCTGTGCAAGCTGCACGCGAAGCCGCTAGGCGTATGCAGTGTTCGAACAACCTCAAGCAAATCGCGCTTGCTACGCACAACTATGAATCGTCATTCAAACGATTTCCCGCACTCACGGGCTCTAGCTCGTTCTCGCCTCAAGCTCGTGTACTTCCCTTTATCGAGCAAGCCAACCTACAGAATTTGATCGACTTCCGGCAGCCATTGTTTGTCGGTCCCGCCTTCGCCGCTCAACTCAATCCGCTGTTTGCAGTACCAGCCGGCACGGTTGTGCCCAGCTTCCTATGTCCCAGTGATACGATTGAGCCGCGCAGGCCTACCGCTTTGGCTGGTGGTACGCAGGGCGCCTACGCAGCCACCAATTACATGTACTCACTCGGCTCTGGAACATCGACTCACTACGACGATCGCTACAGAACAGACGGTATCGTATGGGAGAACTCCTGGGCTCGCTTTGCCGATATTGTCGATGGTACGTCGAACACCGTAATGCTGTCTGAAACATTGATCGGTGATAACCTCACCGCCTCGACTCTGCCGCCGGTTGGTATGCCTCATCGCAAGATTGGAAGCTGGAGTGGCTCGAGCTCCAATCCTGTCGGCACGCCGGGCTTTGCAATGGGCGGAGCAACGATTATCAATCCCAATCTCGCTACGATTGCTCCAACAATCACTTCGTTTCGTGGGAACCGGGCCGAAGCTTGGATACGGGGTGTTCCGTTTTCAGTGGTGACCAATGGTTACCTAACTCCTAACAGCCGCATTCCCGATGTGAACGTGCATGGCCGTGGCTGGTTTGCTCCGCGAAGTTTACATACAGGCGGAGCTCAAATCGCACTTTGCGATGGCAGTGTTCGGATGCTCAGCGATAGCATCGATCAAGCAACTCAGTGGTCCGTGTTCTCTCGCAATGGTGGAGAAGTAACGAGCAGCGATGCATTCTAGCTTTCACCCATTACACAAGTTGTGGGTGGGTCTGGTCACTGCGGTGTGCGCCACCAGCCTTGGTTGCGCACACCGCGAATCCGTCACTCCACTCACTTGTCGCGTACTCATCGATGGGTTAGCGGCTCTCGAAGTACGCTTGGTGCTCATGCGCGTCGACCATAGCGAACTGAAACCGGTGCTTGAAGGAGTATCTGACCCGAGCGGAGTGATTGCTCTGAAATGGGTCGAAGATGCGCGGTTGCCGAGCGACACTGAATTGGAACTGGTCGTCATGGTTGAATCCATCGGCAGCGGTGACTGGCAACTCAATTCACCTTGGTCGGACCCAAAGAAATCACCGCTGAAGGTGAAATGGCCGAGCGGCTCAGATCACATTGATATACCGCTTCCGAAAAAAGCGATTCGAGCAATCTGAGGATTTTGTTAACACACATTCACCACTTGTTACTCAGTAGGTGTGCAGGACACCTAGTCCAAAACATTCAACACAGAATAATACTGAAAGTGAACTTATGAAAATCAGCTTTGGACTGGCGACTGCCTGCGTAGTTGCTCTTGTTCTGAACTCCATCCCGAGCGCCGCATCTGGCGAGCCTGGGGCGCGTCAATGGTCCGAGTTTCGAAACGGGGGAAGCTCGACGGTGCAGGGAGATCTGCCACTGAAATGGAACGCCCACTCGATTGCTTGGCAGCGTGAGCTCGTCGGTTACGGCCAGTCGACTCCGGTTATCAGTCATAATCGGGTGTTCGTGAGCAGTGTAGAAGGCGCGATGAAAGACGAATGTGTTGTAAGCTGCTTTGACTTGATATCTGGGAAAGAACTATGGGTAGTTAGAAACGCAGCGACCGTAAAGGGCGCGTCCAACTACATGGCTTCGCGCGCGGCACCGACACCCGTTGTGGACGATCGAGCCGTTTATGCTTTTTTTGAAAGCGGAGACTGTTTCGCCACTGATCATTCCGGCAAGCAACTTTGGAACCGTAGTTTGACCTCCGATTACGGCACGTTTGACAATAATCATGGCTTAGGAGCCTCTCCGACACAAACCGATTCGTTGGTCATCATCAATGTTGAGCATAAAGGTCCGTCGTACCTAATCGCAATCGACAAGTCTACCGGCGCCACGACATGGAAGTCTGATAGAAATTCGTCCAGCTCTTGGTCATCACCGATCGTGGTAAACTCCAACAATCAGTTGCAGTTGGTTGTTAGTTCAGGCGGAACAGTCGATGCCTACGACACAACCAACGGGCAGTCGCTGTGGTCGATCGGCGGCCTGAATGGTAATTCGGTTCCTTCACCTACGGTTTCAGGGAACTTGCTCTATGTCGGTGCACGCGTCCCCGAATTCGGTGGCGAAGGTGAAGCAGCCAAGTCTAACTTGTGCATTTCCTTGGCCAACCGCGATACCGCTAGCCAAATTCCCAGTGTCGCTTGGCGAGCTTCGAAGGCAATCAGTGATTACGCCAGCCCGGTAGTGTGCGGTGAGTGCGTCTACTACCTGAATAAAGTTGGCGTGCTCTATTGCCTAAGTAAAGTGACCGGCGAAACGTACTACATGGAACGACTCGGCACCCAGTGCTGGGCAACTCCCATAGTTGCCCACGACCGAATCTACTTTTTTGGTAAAGATGGCAAAACACAGATCGTTCGCTCAGGTCCAGCGTTTGAGTTGATCGGTTCGAGTTCTCTCTGGGAGAGCGATGCGATCCCCAAGCCCGAATCGTACGTCGAGAACTACAGTTCGTCGCGCGGGCACGGTGACGCGGCTGCAGCGACCGAGCCCGGGCCAGGGCGTGGTATAGACACCAACTCCGTTGCAAGTAGTGGTACTTCCAAAACGGGCTCTGGAGATCGCGGCGGTTCCGGCGCGGCAGGTGGAATGCTATCCATGCTCATGAAAGCAGACCTCGATGGCAACGGAATGCTAAACGCTGAAGAGATTCCCGCCGATTTCAAACCCATGCTCGCTCGAATCGATACGAACACAGACGGATCGCTCGATCAAGCAGAACTGAAAGCCATGGCAGATAGTTTCGCAGCTCGACGATCCGACTCACGTGATGCTGCACGAGATCCTATCGTCTACGGTGCAGCAGCAGTTGAAGGAACCATCGTCATTCGCACCGGAACACGGCTCTACTGCATCCAATAGTCCTAAACTAGCGCATCTTCATCGCTAACATATACATCGGAACACAAAATGCGACTCCTAAAACTTTATGCATGGGCAACTCCGCTCGCCCTAATCGTCGGCTCAACTAGCCCGGCTCAACAACCCACCTCGAAAGTTGTCCCACCTCAACCGCGGACGATTACTCGCTTGTTCTGGCAGGATAACGATACCAACTCGGTCCGTTGGAGCAATTTGCAAAAAGGGGTGGAGTGGTCATTAACTCCCGCTGATATCACCGACTTCCCCAAGCTGGACAAAGAGCAATGCAGTCTTGTGCAGATGGAAGAGGCGCAGGGTATCGTGCTCACGGGCGTTCACGACCAAGAGGATGGCAATCTGCAGAGCGGCTGGGTCGCTGTCCATTCGGGCGTCGAGCAAGAAGCGCACGGCGATCATTTCCACTGGAAATTTGCGGCTGAACCCAAAGTGAAATTATCGAAACTAGATACCACTCAGGGGAACCCAGCTCACGTGTACTTGTACGACAATCAGTTCTACTTGGCTAACGATAAGAAAGATGGCTTCACCGTCGTCGATCCCCAAGCCGTGCTTGCGGGCCGCCCCGCCGATCGATTCTTCAGTGGTGGGGGCGGGCATATCACGATGGCCGCCATCTCGAACAAGGTCTGCTATTCGACTTGGATTGATCGCGAAGGTGACAAGATGGGCCGTGTTGACGTTGTTCCTCTAACAAGAGGCGCGCCGCGAGGTTACTCGTTCAATCTGCCATCTGGAGGTATTCACGGCGCAACTGCGAACTCTGGCAAAGTCTTCTTTGCTCCCGTAGACGGAATTTTCTGGGTCGACGCTGATACGAACCTCTCAATGAATGCAGCGGCGGCGAAAGTCAATCATCTATCGCTTGGGAAAGACGAGAACGACAAACCGCTTCGCACCGGCGCCTTCGCAAATCATCTTAACTGGGTTCTCTTCACAACCGGTAGCGGAGAAGCCGCTCAGTTGTGCATGATCGACGCCAAGTCTCCCAAGCCCTCCGTCATCAAGTTCCCTTTAGGCTTAGCCGCAGGTACAACAGCGCTAACACCGACTGCCGTAAAGACACCGAACGGTAAGCACTTTGCATTCGTGTTTCAAGAATCGAAAGATGGTCAGCAGACTGAGAAACTACTGGCGATTCAGTTAGACGCTAACGGCGACGGAAACCTCTCCGATCCAGTTATCGCCAAGTCGCTTGAAGTCGGCGCTAGCAAGATTGAAGGTCACGGCGGCCATCACGAAATCGCTATCACTCCAAGCCGCCGATTCGCTCTTATTACCAATCCCGGTAGCGGCTCCATCTGGGTCATTGCACTGGCCGATCTCGAAGTGCAAGCGAAGTTAAGTGTCGGTGGAACCCCAACGCGAGTTTTGGCCGTAGGCGGCTAGCACAGTCAAGATATCCGTTAATCGCACCGAACCGCCGCGGAGCCAACTGCTCCGTAGCGGAACGCATTAGCGTTTCTAACTCCCCCAGTCGCGCACGAGCACTTGACCAGCGGCTGAGAAGTGCGTTTAGCAGATAGCTGTAAAGCGTTATGCGAGTTTTATTAGATGCAAGAAGCCATTGCCTTGAGTTCGTTTTTACGGGGTCTAGTGCATGCATTTTAGATTGCCATCGGAAATTTGCATTGCCTTTAGCACTTAGCGCTTCGCAACGGCCACAATGTGAGTTAAGCTAGAATCGCGCAGAATCTGTCGCATCAGTTGTGCAGCGCTACCTAGTTCATCGCCCGCTGGCGATGGTTAGCGTGCGAGTGCAAAGGATACGGACACCTTTTTGATTTGGACCGATCAGTGGTCGTCGACGAAACGGAGAGCAACATTATGCCTGCTTCCAATACTGGTGGGTCTGTTATGGAGACGGTCATCACAGACGAAGAGTACTGGCGACGCGTTCGCAAGCTGGCGCATGATCTGCGATCGCCTTTGTCAGTGATCTGCACAGGCTTGCAGGCAATGGAGTCAGTGCGAACAGACGAAGAAACCTTCAACATGCTGCGAGAGATGATGGAAGCGGCCGGTACCGAGCTCAAAGGGCTTATCGAGACGCTAGCTCCATCGTTTGACCATGCGAGTGGCTCGCAGTCGAAATAGTTGGTGCGAATCGGAGTAATTGAGGTCGTGACTCGGCGAGCAGCTTGATCAATGATTTCGGATCGAATGACTTGACTGAGTGTCCATCCAAGCCGACTGCTTTGGACTTACGAAGTTCTTCAGGTTGGCCCCGGACGGGAATGGCGATAAGAGCCTTTGTCCCCGAGGCTTACGACGCAGCGACAGTCAGTTAGCCGTTCATATGTTTCAGACCGATATCGCACGGCACAACATGCGGTAAGAAAATGCGGGAAGAAATTCTCGCCCAGCCGTAGCGAGGATTCACCTAGGAAAGCCTTGGCAGCGTTATTACCCAGATTTTCTAAAACATTGCCAAGCTGGTGGCTGCATCGCGATTGTCGTCGATCACCAAAGTTCTTAATTTGGCACCGAGTGCCGACTTCTTCGGCGCTCGCATTTTACAAGTGATGGGTCAACGAAGATCTTCTTAATCGGCTCAGGAAGTCGCCGGACGAGAGTGGGCAGAGCAACAATCTGGTTGCCAGCAGCAAGCTGTGGAGTCTCGACAAGATCGATAACCTCCGAGCGGTATTGACCTGTAAAATGAGTCTCAAAAATGGGTTTTCTGTAAAGCGTTTGTTCGAGTTAGCGTTTTCGATTTGTAGTGGTGGTGCCGATGTGAATAGCAACCTCTATGCCTTGTACGCACTGATTCAAAGGGATATTTTCAGTCCAAGATTATCGCTGAGCACAGTCGCACGGCTGTTCACTTGGGATGGAACTTGCGTGGTGTGCAACTGCATTGCTTAATCGCGAGCCAGTGCTTCGTTAAAGTTCACGCACTTGACTGCCGGATGGCTGAGGCGGTTTGCTGCTTAAATCAAGCTGAACAAGTGGTAGCATCTTCATGGGCACTGCAGATTTGTTGGGGCAAGATCCGCATCCACCGGCTGCTTTGGAAGCGATGACCGAGTAGAAGCGGTGCGCCATGATCCATAGCGCTCCCGCTACGATTATCCAAGCGCAAGCAGTCTGCCAATCCAGTGTCATTGGAAACTCGCAATCATCCCAAAAACCAAGTGCCTACGTTGTAGGTAATGAAGCTACCTAGATAAGCTAAGCATGTCATGTATAGGAAAGTGAAGATTGGCCATCGCCACGAATTGGTTTCGCGACGAATCACCATCAGCGTTGCCGCGCACTGTGCGCACAATGCAAAGAAAACCATGATCGAAAGAGCCACCGGCAATGTATACACTGGCCGACCGTCAGGCCAGCGCGAGGCAGCAAGTGCGTCCTTAAGTCCGCCGTCCTCTTCGCCTACATCACCCCCTAAAGAATAGATCGTTCCGAGCGTAGCGATAATAACTTCGCGGGCAGGGAAAGAAGCGATCACACCTACTCCGATTCGCCAATCCCATCCCAGTGGCTTCACCGCGGGCTCGATCGCTTGACCAGCTTGCCCTAAAAAGCTCGACTTGACCAACGCACCGCTCAGTTGCTGCTCCTCGACTCGCATTGCGTCCACCTCAGCGATTGTGAGAGAGCTGACAACTGTGTCTGCCTGAGATTCTTGTTGCTCTATAGCCTGAGTCAGTTGATGGACGCGCGTGTGATCGCCTGGAAAATACCCCGCGGCCCAGACAAGCACGGCGGTGCAAAAGATGAGTGTCCCAGCTCGACCCAGGAAGGCTTGCGCTCGCTCCCAAACTCGATAAAAAACGACCTTTGGTGAAGGTAATTTGTAGCTTGGCAATTCCATCACAAATGCGGATGTTTCGCCGGGAAAAAAGAACCGCTTCAGCAACCACGCGACCGGCACGGCAACCACCACGCCCAGCACGTGCATCGCAAATAACACCAACCCTTGCAAACCCACCCACCCACCGAACCAAGTTACTTCCGGAACAAACGTATAGATCAGCAACACGTAGACAGGCAACCGCGCGGAACAGCTCATTAGCGGCGCGACCAAAATTGTGACCATGCGATCGCGGGTGTTCTCAATTACGCGGGTGGCCATGATGCCCGGCACTGCGCAGGCAAACGAAGACATCAATGGCAAAAACGATTTGCCGCTGAGTCCCAACTTGGTCATCAGTTTGTCCATGACGAAAGCGGCTCGCGCCATGTAACCGCAGTCTTCAAGTAGACCGATGAAGAAGAATAGAATCAAAATCTGCGGGAGGAATATCAGCACTGATCCAACACCCGCCACGATCCCATCGTCTATCAAACTGCGCAGTGTGCCAGGCGCTAACCAAACGTGGACCCATTCCACCACCCAGCCTTGCAGGGTTTCGATCGCATCCATCATTCCGGCAGCGCCCGTGGAGATGCTCTGGAAGACCAAGAACATGATGAGGGCGAATATTACCAAGCCCCAAACGCGATGAGTCAAAACG
>JANPLP010000200.1:0-2494 GCA_031426595.1 Planctomycetia bacterium
GTTTGTTCGCGAGCCCAGGGCTTCACTCGGGGCGAATCGATATCTTCAATTCGCAGCAATAATTTTCCGCGCTGTTGACGGGCCGATAACCACGCCAGAAGGAACGTGCGAGCATTTCCTATATGCAACGCTCCGGTTGGCGAGGGAGCTAGTCGACCAATTACTTCCGCCATAATGAGCCATCCGAACGTTCGATCTGCTGTCGCTAATAAGGGAAACCATCATAAGCGAAAGTGGAACCACGCAAAGCGACGGAACCTGCTCCGGTGGATTGCTGGCGCGAAGTAGGCGCCGGGAAAGAGTTTCCGAAGATCGCAGAGCGAGCCGACGTCGCGCTTGTCGACTCGCCCTGCGTGTTTCCACGATAGTTCAATCGCTACTGGACTTTCCATCCCGTCCCTAAAGGACCATTCCTATTCGGGTTGAATGCAAGCTAGCCCGAGCCCAAAGAAATCGTTTGTGCGGATTGTACCGAGCGAAGTTGCAATTTACTTGGTTGGCAAGTTGCTAAAATGAGCGTGTAGAAGTCGCGATCGATGCCTTGCATGGGAAGAGATCTTTTGGGAATGGACGACGAGAAAGAACCGATAAACGATGCTCCACCAGCGCAGGCTGCCGCGAACGATACTTCGCTGGACGAGGACCTACTAGCAGACGATACAATTCCTGATGAACCCGAAGAGTTGGAACGGGAAGTATCGGATGCTGAAATGGTTGTCGATGCAAGCGCGCCATTTGGTTATCGTCGCGCGGCGGAGCGAGTGCGGCTGTTCCCGCAAAAGCCGGGCGTCTACCTGATGAAAGATCACGCGGGTGTGGTGATCTACGTAGGCAAAGCAAAGAATCTGCGGAACCGAGCGAGTAGCTACTTCTTGAAAGCGGCTTTGCAAGAGTCTCGGACCGCATCCTGGGTTCAAGACATCTGCGATATCGATTATTTAGAGTGCGAAAGTGAAGTGGACGCTCTGCTAGCTGAAAGTCGCCTGATCAAAGACATTCAGCCGAAGCACAACAAGGATCTGAAAGATGACAAGAGCTTTCCCTATTTGATGATCAGCACGCGCGAGGATTTCCCGCGTGTCGAAATAACGCGAACACCGCCAAATAGCGGCGTGAAGCTTTACGGCCCGTTTGCCAGCGCGGGGGCGTTGCGTGGTGCAATACAAGTTCTGCAACGCATCTTCAAATTTCGGACCTGTTCGCTCGACATCGAAGCGAACGATGAACGCTGGCGATGGTTTCGTCCCTGCTTGCTCGCCTCAATACAGCAGTGCACTGCGCCCTGCAATATGCGAATTTCTAAGGAGGACTATCGGCTGGACATACGTCGGCTGCAAACTTTTCTGGAGGGTGGAAAACGCAAACTGCTCAAGGAACTTCAGGAGGAAATGCAAGCCGCATCGAAGGCGCTCAACTTCGAAAAAGCTGCGAGGCTGCGCGATGAAATGAAGATGCTCGAACGCTTGGACGAACGTGGGGAAATCGACACGCACGTTCAGCCTGAAGTGTTCTACATAGATCCCAAAAAAGGATTGCTCGGCTTGCAGAAAGTGCTTAAGCTGCCGACGACGCCGCGAGTAATCGAAGGGGTTGACATCGCGCATCTAGGAGGAAATGAAACGGTCGCTAGCCTCGTTCAGTTCATCGACGGCTTGCCGTTTAAGCCTGGATACCGCCGATACAAAATTCGCGATGTAAAAGGGATCGATGATTTTAGAAGCATTCACGAAGTTGTCTCACGCCGCTTCCGCCATCTAAGCGACAATCAAGAAACGTTTCCCGATATTTTGCTGATCGACGGAGGCAAAGGGCAGCTCAACGCAGCACTCGCTGCCTTCCGCGACCAACAGGTGACGCCGCCAACCCTATTGTCACTCGCCAAACGCGAAGAGGAAGTCTTCCTACCCGGCGATGCAGAACCGCTGATATTAAGCCGCCATGCGTTCGGCCTACGATTGCTGCAGTACGTGCGCGACGAAGCGCACCGTTTCGCGCAGCACTATCATCACATACTTCGCAAGAAGAATCAGTTCGAGTGAATCGGAACATCGCCGATCACTTTCCGTAGCTGACCGTTGGCTTGCCTAAGCAAATCCTGAGCAACATCCCTTGAGACTTTGCGATGATGCATTACGACAGCAGTCTTAACCTCGCCCCCAGCTTGATCTAGTAGCTTCGCGGCGGCTTGCCCGCTCAATCCAGTTAACCGACCAACCAACCGTTGACTGCGTAGAATGAGCTTCGTGTTGGTCGCACGCAGATCGACCATCAAATTGCCGTACGTCTTGCCAAGCCGCACCATGGTAGCTGTGGTCAAAATGTTAAGCACCATTTTGGTCGCTGTACCTGATTTCATTCGCGTCGAACCGCTGACTACTTCAGGGCCAACCACCGTCGTTATCAGAATGTCACACTCATTCGACATTTCGCTATCCAAATTGCAACTATGACCCAGAGTCGCACACCCAAGCATTCGGGCGAAACGCAGACCGCC
>JANPLP010000201.1:0-2682 GCA_031426595.1 Planctomycetia bacterium
CCACAGTGCCCCCAGCAGCTCGAAAGCTACTGGATCGAATGCACGAAGTTGGTCGCGATCATACGGTTGAAAATCGTTCTTTGCGAAGAAGGCCTCAGTCGTCTCAGCAAAATATTCTTGAGGACTAGTCATCGCGTAAGCTCGGTCCATTGTCTTTCGCCCTTCGGAATCTTGACGTTCGACACGTTCGTAAATCCCCGCCGTTTGGGCGCGTTTGAAGGCCGCGATTAGATCTTTGTGCCCGTTGCCGAGAACCTGATCGTGGTAGGCATGAGCCAATTCGTGCAAGGCAAAGTTCGGCATGCGTCGCGTTTCCGCAGCGAAGATTCGAACATTGGTGAACTCGACCCCTTTGGCCATTGCCGGATCGCGTCCGTGTTCACGCAACCAGCCCGCTCCCGGGTGATACTCGGCGCGAGGTGGCACTCCGCGATACTCTGGCGAGAACCATAGCGTCACTTTTTGGAGCTCCATCACAGCGGCTTTTGGCACCACGCGCACGATCTCTTGCAACTGGCTAGTTAGCAGTTCAAGTGCCTCTTTAAGCCCGTTCGGATCATCGCGTTCGAGTTGTTTTGAGACGCTTACGCGCCAGCCTTCAACTTCCCGCACGGACCAAGCGTTTTCGGAACCATCTGATCTGAACTGGGCGGTGTGCAAGTTGGTGCCGTTCACGGTCGATTCGGTCGGGGTATTTGCATTCAGTGTCGTTGCATTCCGTAAAGATGCATCAATGAAAATTGCGGCTGAGGCAATGATCACCGAAAGCGTGGTGGTCAAGTTGACAATTTTCATAGCGGTAATTTTGGCTGCTTAAAGCTCTACCTGTTTGGACACTGTAGATTTGGACACTGTAGATTTGGAACTGTAGATTCGGGAACTGTAAGTTTAGCGATACGTGGCGACAGGCTGACTCTCTGTGAGCGTCGGCAATTCGAAGCATGCGGCCTCTTGCGAGTTGCGAAGGTAGAGTCGGTTGCCGTTCAAGACAGGATGATTCCATGTGCGGCCTTCGAGGGCTTGGATCTTACCAAGCTCGTTCAGTCCCGCTGGGTCGGCTTGCAAGAGAACGAGGCTACCCTGTTCACTTGTGACAAGCAGGTGTCCCGAATCCTCAACCAGCAGCACTTGGCCTTTGCCATATCGACCACCTTTCCATTTTTGCTTGCCCGTCTCAAGGTCGATGCAAGTAAAAATGAGTGCATCGAAGCCGAATGCGTGACCTTGATAGATCACAAAATCATTGAAGTCGGGCTTGAGCTGCCGCGATGTCCAAACCTCTTTCGCTGAGTACTCTTCAGCTGACTTTTCGATGCTTACTAAACGCGTTCCGAAGCCCATTCCACTTGGCAACAAAATGGAATGGTCGTCAACCATTTGAGGTTGCAAAGATCGGTAGCCGGTAACTTTCCAATCGTAATCGAGACGCACTTTCCCAGTGGCTGGATCCAGTAGTGTCATGCCGGTGTTGGTCAACATCACCACCGTCGGCTCGTTAGCGATCTTACACAGTTGCGGCGAACTGTAGCTGTCCTTACCGCAAGGTGCCGACCAAGCCAGTTCACCTGAGTCGACGGCAAAGGCCAACACACCAAGATCTTTCTCGCCACCCGCATGCACGATCACAACGTGGTCGACGACCAGCGGTGAAGAGGAGAAGCCCCACATGGGCGCAGCGACGTTTGCCAGGTCGCGAATATCCTTCTTCCAAACAACTTTGCCATCGCTTGCATTCAGGCACATCAACCAGCCATTGCCACCCAGGGTGAATAAATTGCCGTTTGCCAGTGTAGGTGTCGCGCGAGGTCCCGGTCCGCCCAAGGGATCGTCAAAACGGGATTCGATCTGCTGCATCCAGATTTCTTTACCGTCTTCAGCACTGTAGCAGACCACGCACTCCATCGCGCCTCGTTGCTCTTGGGTGAACAACCAATCGCCAGCGACCACGAACGAGGACCAACCGGGACCAATGACTGTTTTCCAAAGCTGCTTCGGCGGATTGGCCTCCCAGTCGGCTGCTAAACGAACTCCGCGATATCGGCTGTTGCCTTCACTTCCACGAAATGAAGGCCATTCTGGTTTAAGCAGAGATTCAGAAACGTTTGGATTGCTGTCAATGTCGATCGAAGTAGCCGGACCCCGCTCGGCGATCTTATCTTCGGAAGTCGGACTCCAGCGCCAGTCGAGTCCCATCGCAAAGTCTCCCCACATGCCATCGGTTCTGAACAACGTGCTGCTTGCAAACCCACAAGTTGCTAGGGCAATCGCAATCACCGTTCGTTTCGCCGATCGCATCTGTGAGCAAACCATGGCACCAAGTCCGAACAAGGCCATACCCACAGGGATCATCATCACCGAGATTGCGGGTCCCACCATGGTTTTGTCAAGCAAGATGATTGAGACGAAACACGCGCCGACAATTCCTAGCAATCCCCAAACCCGCTCGAACCATCTCGCGCGGCTGGCCGTAAGCCACCAAATCATCAACAACAAGCTCATGAGTAACGGTCCAAAGGCCACGACCGCCCACAGCTGGGAAGGACCGTCTTCGAAAAGCGTCGGTGCATAGCGGGAGGCAACCATCCCGAGCAACAGCGGAAACACCGGCCAAATCCGCAGTGGTTTCCACTTGCTATCCAGCGCCGATCCGGCGGACTGGCCAGTTGGCAATTGAGGGGAGAC
>JANPLP010000202.1:0-6022 GCA_031426595.1 Planctomycetia bacterium
GGCGAGGCGCGGCTCGTTGGGGCCTACGCCTGGAAGACAGCGAAGTGCTTCGACCAGACGGTTTAGCATATCCATAGTCAGGATTATTCCTTATCGCCTTCGCCCATAGCGGCACTGAAGGGATAAAAGTTTGGCTCGCCGACTGCCGCCAACCGCTGGACGCAGTACTTGCTTGGTTTCAGCAATACGCCCAGCAGTTCGTTGCCTAGCCGCCGCAATTCCCCTCGAGCCCTCTAACCCATTTCCCTCTAACCCATTTCCCGACCAGTCATCTCCTTAGTGCCCATATTTTTGCCCCTCATTTTTTAGCCAAACCACGCGCGCATCCCCACACCCACCCTACCGCAGCGCCAACTATTTGGCGAGCGGTTTTTCATGCAAGCGGAAGTCATCCAAGATCAAATGAGCGTCATTTGCGTGATCGACCAATCGCAATCGCACCGACTCCCCTTTCCATTTGCTGACATCCATTGCAACTCGTTTCAGTTGGTCTTGGCCACCTCCGCTGCTGCTCGCCAAAACCTGCCCCGAGCTTTCCGAAACCAGCTCGACCCGCGCATCGGCGTGCTCGCTACCCGCGACCAGCAAACTCGCATAGCCCTCGGTAAGCTTAAACGGTCGACTGATCATCTCACCTATCAACTTGTCGTCACCCGTGTTCGCAACTTGTTTCCCGGCACCTAACCCAGCCCCGCTACCTGCTTTACTGCTCTCCGGTGCAACAGCTAGTAAGGACTTGGACATGGAACCTCGCACTTCCCAGTCGGTCAAGGTCCCCGACTCAAAATCAAAGTTCAGAGGCTTATCGCGCAAAGCAGGCCGTACGCCACCGATCGTATCTTGGATAGCAACTGAACCCTGAGCCGGCTGCTGGAAGAAGGGATCTTTTTCGGCAAGACCTGCAACCAGGAACTTATTAGCAGCCAGTGATGCAGGTCGCTGCAAAAACAGATGCGCGCCGCGTTTGGTCCCAGAAACGACATCCGCCAAGCCATCACCATTGACATCTCCGACAGTGATCTGAGTTCCCACACCGCTGCTGTTGTCGATCACGTGCGGCACAAATTTGACTCGGCCACCAGCTCGTTGCGTCTCGAGCCACAAAAGCGTTGCGGGCTGCGAATTGCCATCGTCCTTATTGCCGTGCGCCCACCAGCGCTTGCCAGTCACAATATCGGTCAATCCGTCACCGTTCATGTCGCCCAACGCAATCGCATGCAACTGGCTGACCGCTAGCCCCACCGGGCTCGTCTCAATCTTCTCCGTCATGATGTCAACGCGATCAAACTGAGTCGCTTCCGCATTGGTAGCTTTGTAATAAGCCAATCCAAATCCGTGCGCAACCAGTCCAGTGAGCACTTCGTTCTTTCCGTCGCCATCAAGATCGAGCGCATACATCTGCGATCCGCCCACAGCAGAAAACGCAAACGGCTTGAAGTCCCACAACTTGTCCGCTGGCACACCCTTTCCAGGATTCTTCCACCAACCGTCCTTCTCCAACAGGTCCATCAAACCATCGTTATCAACATCGCCAATCCCAATGCCGTGCGTGAAGCGCTGGTAGCCGTTATTCGGCGAGACATTGCGAAATGACCAGACATCGGTCGGCGCCCGGCCTGCATGCGAGCCAAAACCGTAACAACCCTTGCTGCTGCAAATGAGGTCGAGCACCTTATCGCCATCGATATCGCCAATCAAAGGCGATTCATTATCGACGGAGTCCAACATGGTGTGACGTTTCCACAAACCCGAATCCGCTTTTGCGTGCCCCGGATTCTGATACCACCAGCTTTCTTTGCCAGGGAATCCCAAAACCAAGATATCCCGTTGACCATCGGCATCCACATCATCCGAGTACATCAAAAAATTCTCTGAGTAGCCGATCGGGTCGATCGCGGGGCCTTCATAGTATCGTGACTTTTTCTCAAAATCCGGCCCGTAATAAATATACGGCCCGACCGCCACATCCCCTTTCCCATCGCCGTTGTAATCACCAAACGTGCCGCCCTCCGAATAAAATTCGCTGCTCAGTTGTACGCGTTCGAACTGAGGATCCGCAGCCTGCGCGTTTTGGATTGCGACTTGCCCAAGCGAACCGACCCCTAAGGCAAGTAATGAAACGTAGAGGCGGAAACGAGATGATCGTCGCATGAAGCGGCCCTTTGATTGGAGAGGGGAGAGGTGTTGCGGCGGGTATGAGCGATTGCAGCGGGGTTAACGGTAAAGGCCCACAGCGATCGCGACCGCAATTATGATCACGCCCCGCCTTACTTGGCAACAAGGCGGCACTGCAACGCTAACGATTAGTTCGCTAAGTTAGGTCGCGATCACCCACACCGCTACGCCCACCCCTGCCGCAATTCCCCAAAAAATGAGACTGAATAGCGTCACTGCAGCCTCGCTACGCTGGCCACTTTTAGTACCCATCGCCAACAGAACTAGTTCGCCGGGTAAGCGTAGCGCGATCTCGAAGAACAGCGACCACAACAGCTCAATAAATACTTCTACCATGACTCACACCTCACTCTGCACCGCGCCCTGCCTTTGACCCAGTTCTCTCGTCACATGTTTTCTCGCAACCCAGTCCACTGGCACGAAGTTGCTTAAGGCTAGGCGCTGCCGAGCTTACATGCTGCACTATTAAGGCCCAGTCGCCGTGCGATCAGGCGCGTTTGACGTTCCGCAAATTTGCGGCGATCGCACAATTGGCTGCAACAAGCTAATGTAAAGCTGAGTCACCATTGAAATGAATTGGCAACAGCGTTGGAATCGGGATTATCAATGCTCTTACAGACCCTGGCTGTCTTATCGGCGATAGCCATAGCGCAACACGCTTACTACTGGACCGCATTGCCCGAGCAAGTTGCGACACACTTCGGTCCCAACGGACACCCGGATAGCTGGATGAATCGTACCGCAGCGACATGCATGATGTTAGGTCTTCAAGTCCTGATGCCCTGGTCCTTGGTCGCCATCACTTACCTTCTAAGGTTTCTACCAGCCTCACTAATCAACGTACCCAATCGCGAATACTGGCTTCACCCAGATCGAAAGCTCGCCTCGCTGATCAAGATCAATCGATTTTTAACCGCTATGGCTTGCAGTATGTCAATGTTCATCATGGCCATCAATCACTTGACGTTCAAAGCCAATCTGGTGGCCGCGCCGCTGAATATGACCGCCTTCCTGCTGGTGCTAACCTTGTTCCTGATCAGCACGGGCATCTTGACGCTGGGACTCTGGCGACGCTTCCAGATTGCTCGTTAGCACCTGATTATCGGACGCTTTTTCTAGGTCGCGCGCTACCGGAGGGCTGAGGACCAGCACACATTGACGCCGAAATCCTATGTAGCCCACTGCAATAGTGACAACACAGTAAACTGCAATCGATGCCGGATGGGCTCCGTGCTCGAGCAACTTGGTAGTATCGAGGTAGCCGTCTCTAGTCGCCCAAGCAGTAGCAATGTAAGCCCCGTTGGCGAGCGTACAGAAGTGAGCGATGAACCAAGCCCAATCAGTTCGAATCACGAGCGCGCAACTGCTAGGAATAACGACCCCCAGTATCAGGCCGCCCCACAGTGTGACAAGCGGATGAGGATCGGGCTGGAAAACGCTGTAAGGAAGATGCCAAGGAAGAAGGTCCACAGCCGTCAACGTTCCCCCGCTCGCCCAGCCACACAAAATGTGACCGGACTCATGAACAAACGTCATCACACACCAGGCTGCGATCAGCAGCGCCACCAGCTTTGAAACGCGGTTAGCAATTGCAACTTCTCCACCTGCGAATCCCCAGTTGAACAAAACTTGCACAAGCCTTCCGTTGCATTCAGAGCATGGCTTGCTAACGCAAGCTGAACATAAGCCCGATCACACGCGTTGGCGAGCGTGTTTAAGCGGCAACCAAGCACCATTCTGCTGGCTGCTCTCGACACACTGTTGAATAAACAACATGCCTTCCACGCCATCGTGAACGTTGGGATAAACGGTGTCGCGACGTTCAACTGATTTACCCGCCGACTTGTCGATCATCGCATCAAAAGCGGAAGCGTAAATGTTGGCAAAAGCTTCAAAAAACGCTTCTGGATGACCGCTAGGTAACCGGCACGCGCCGCGCCCCGCTTCATTCATGTACGGGGCATTAGGATCGCGCGTATAAAGTTGATGCGGATGCCCGTTGCGGCGGAACACCATCACATTTGGTTCTTCTTGCCGCCACTGAATTGCACCTTTCGTTCCATCGATTTCGATCGAGACATCGTTCTCGCGACCGTGGCTAATCTGCGACGCTGTGACTGTACCCAGTCCCCCATTGGCGAACTTGATCACCGCGGTTCCATAGTCATCCAACTTGCGGCCGGGTTCAAAAGATCGCAGATGACATGAAATCTCTGCCGTCTTCAGGCCTGTCATGTAACGAGCGAGGTTGTAAGCATGGGTCGCAATATCCCCAAAACAACCTGCCGCGCCGCTCTTTGTTGGATCCGTTCGCCAAGCCGCTTGTTTTTGATCGGATTCTTCTAACCGCGTGCGCAGCCAACCTTGGATATAGTTCGCTCGGACCGCTTGAATCTCACCCAACTCACCGCTGAGGATCATCTGCCGAGCTTGGCGAACGAGCGGATATCCGGTGTAATTATGTGTAAGGGCGAAAACCACTTGGGACTTATCAACCACTTCGGCCAGCAATTCCGCTTGGGCCAAATCGAAAGTCATCGGTTTGTCACACACGACATTAAAGCCCGCTTCAACTGCGGCTTTCGCAATTTCGAAGTGCGTATGATTGGGTGTGGTGATACTGACAAAATCAATGCGTTTATCAGCCGGGAGAGCTTTCTCTTTTTCAAACATTTCTTGATACGAACCGTAAGCTCGATCGGCCGCAATGTCGTAATCAGGAGCCGATGCTTTGGCCCGCTCTGCATTGCTCGACAGCGCGCCGGCCGTCACCGTGGCTCGATTGTCCAAGCAGGCCGCGATTGAATGCACGCGTCCGATGAATGATCCTTGGCCGCCACCCACTAATCCCATCCGAAGTTTGCGATTCAAAGGCCCGTTCGTCATGCGAATTCTCCAAGAGGTTTTTGACAGTTTTCAATGATCCAGCGTGCCGATGTTTTAGCACAACCCGGCCCGCTTTGGCAGACCGCCACGCAGTGGGACCTCGCCGCGTGCGGATCCCAATGCTTGGGGTCTAAAAAACGTTGCGACCGCTCGGCTACTAGCCATGAAACTAGCTGCGTTCGGCTTCAATCTTTTCTCCGATTTGAAAAATCTCCTCCGCATCCAAGAACAGATCGTTGCGAGTGAACAGCGACTGAATCGACGCTCGGTGAATCTTCATTTTTAACCCGCCAACTCCGATCGCACCGTAGTCAACGCGCCCATCGCGGGAGACCGCCTTATCCATCACGCCCACACCCGCTATGCCCGCTGGAGGGACTGCGTTCAAATCGATCGCAACCCGGCAATGCTTGGCGAGCCGCAACTGATCAGCTGTCAGCAACTCGACGCCTGCCGCTCCGCAGCTAAAGATCACGGTCGCTTGCGAAATCGCCGCTTCAAGCTCCCCTGGGCTCGCGAGACCTACCGCGGTTAACTTGCCCTCCGCAGGCGCGCCGATGCGAGCGGCTAGCGACTTGCAAGCTAACTCAGCTCGACTCGTTTCGCGCGAGGTCAACAGCACTTGAGATCCTTGACGCAGCAGCAAACGAGCAACTCGCAATCCAACCGGGCCAGTCCCGCCCAGAACAATCGCTTTCGTCTGAGTTAGATCGATATGTCGCGCGGCACAGAGTACTGCTGCGGCAGCGGTAGTATTCGATCCGTTGCCATCGACCATGACACTGACGCGAACCGGCCCAAAAAAAGATTGCTTGACCTCCCCACCAATCGAATCGCCAATCGCAGAGTTAGAACCACCAATAAAGATTGCTGTGTGATTTAATTCTTTAGGCCCGCGAGTAAACATGGCTCCATGAACCAGCCCCCGAACATTCGTCGGCTCAATGTTGGCATATTGCAG
>JANPLP010000203.1:0-3015 GCA_031426595.1 Planctomycetia bacterium
CACAACTTCCGTGGCCGACTAATGGCTTCGGTCTGGCCATCAAATCGGCCCCTTAAAGTATTCGCCGCACTTGCTCGCGCACCCTAAACCCACTGCAACATGCTTGGTCTCCATGTTCGTTGGCTAACTCACGTTCGCAGGTAAGTCTAGCAATGTTCTTTTATCCTAAGCAGTTAGCAGACCGGGCTCCGGATGTCAGGATTCATCCCCGAGCCGCTTTCATTCCTTATGGATCACTCTTGGTCTTGGTCGTCGTCATCGACGTGGATGATGCCCAAGTTCAGTCAGTTTTTTCCGGTGAAGTATCTCGTTTTGCAGATTGGCTCCAGCGTGCCAAACCGGTGCGAGTTGGCGGTCGACGGAAATCTCTTCAGGTTGACCAACGTCTAGCACAATTATCCGCCCTGACCTGCGCTGGGCCGAATCCACCGAAGTGAGTATGAATTTTTCGTAAGTGTCCCAGGACAGTGGTCCGTCCTGTTTCATGACCCGTTTTTTAGATCATTTTCAAGCCATGATCCGGAGCAGCGTGAGTAACTTGTGGGTCATGCAATGATTTGGGACGCCACTACCGGATGCGGTTACTTGCCCCGAAAGTGCCGAATTGGCACATTTCTTTCGCTGGCTGTCGAACCTATCGTTCGCGCCGATGGCGACGCCAAGAACGACTGCGAACGCAACGCTACAAAACGCTTGTTGAGACGATTACGCTCGCAGCACCCCAAGCTGAAGATACTCATCGTCGAGGACGGTTTGGCCAGCAACGCACCGCACGTCGCCGAGTTGAAGGCCGCGGGCATGTCGTTTCTCCTCGGCGTAAAGCCGGGAGATCACAAGCACTTGTTTGAGCAAGTGATCGAACAAATGGAGCACGACAACCACCTTACAGAAACCTACCAAGTGGTTTCTGGCAAGCAAACGATTCGCACCGAAACGAACTATATTGCCGCCGTCTCGCTCAACAAGTCACACGCCGATCTGCAAGTCCACTTTCTTCAGCATTATGAGTTTAAAACTCCTAAGGATGCGGTCGTCACGCGATTCAGTTAGATCACAGATATCGACCTCAGCCAAAAGAACCTCTACAGATATCAGAACTAGTCATCACGTTCATTCAGGCTCGCGAAGTCTCATCCAACACTCGCTCGCGGATAAAATGCGATGCTTTCCGGGAACTGCTGCTTTAAATCCAGATGATAGTCGACCATTCCAAGCCATGCACCAAAACCACGAACCCCCTTGAGTAAAAAACAAGCCAGCGCCGGAGGGGTTCGCTTTGTTTTCGACCCCATTGAGCTCCCCTCGCGAGGTTTAAGAGTCCACGACTACGCCAACGACTCCGGCCTTTGGAGCTCCGAAATGACATTTCGATGCTTACCAGATCGACTCTGTTGAATCGCTTCGACTATCTGCACTTCGACTGGCAAGCCGCTCGCCAAGACCGAAAGCTCTCGGGCCATTTTTTCCGTATCTGGCAATCGAATCGGATCATTCAGTTCTACAAACACGGACAGTGAGTAGTCCGGCCGCTGACGGATCTGAAAACGCCTTACATAGGACAAAAAGGTCTCCTCGAAAGCGCCATCCAACGCCGTCGGATGAAGGCACTCCCCCGTAGGCGTGTACAGTAGATCGCCACATCGACCTGAAACAGCGCCCATTACGGCAAAACCGCGGTCGGGTAACTGGATTGGTCGGTCCGTGATATCTCCAAGGTTGTAGCGTAAAAGCGGGAAAGAAGGGTTGTTCAGAGTCGTCAGCACAATATCGAACAATCCGTCATCGCGGGGCACCGTTTCCAAATACACGATGTCTTCGCGGACGCGCAAAGTACGGTCGGGCCACTCTCCAGCCACATATCCGAACTCCACACATCCGTACTGCACAATACAGGGAACATTAAAAGCCTGTTCAATTGTGCGAACCATCGCTTCACTGGCCGGTTCCGACGTGACATTTATGACTTTCAACGACGGACATGTAAAGCCTTGCTCTTTCGCTTCCAGGGCCAGCACGAAGGCCGCCCGACTAAATGCGTATAGAGCTGATGGCTTAAATCTTGCTATCTTGGACAAATAGCCGCCCAAGCAATCTTTTCCAAGCGTACGAGCGGACAGTCTTATACGGTTGCGAAGCTTGTCTTCCACAATCTCTCTGCACCTTTTGACAGCACCTTCAAAACCTTTCTTCTTTGTCGCGCTCACATCCCAGAGAAAGGCCATACGATCAAAAACATCGTGGCCCCACATGCGATAATAACGATAGCTCGCACGCAACATTTCCTGGTGTGCAAGGTGCGACCTGTAAGCTTTTAATGGAGTGTTGGTGGAACCCGACGTACGGTGCCACGTGCCGGCTTGCGGCCGCTCCGAGAAATAATCGAGAGGATTTGCACGTAATAAGTCCTTGTCTAGTAAAGGCACTGTCGCGCTGTAGTGGGACAAGGATTGGAATTCATCCGGCAGTCTCTTTTCCGACTGCAGTTGGCGAAAGTAAGGTACATGCGCAACTGCATGAGACCATACCTGATTTAATCGCTCGAGCTGAAAAGCTTCAATTTCCACCCGCGTCCAACTTTCACGCTCCTCTAACTCTGCGAAGGATTTATAGGCCTTTTGGAACCTGGGCAAATATCGAGCAAGTTGCATTCTGAAATCTCTCTATGTCGCCGCGTCTACCGTATAACTGAACCAGGTTTGAACCTGCGTGCGGACTGTCAGTGAAGGTCAAAGGGTACACTATTATAATTACCTGCGGCATCGGTCACTCGGACAGAGATTTCGTGAGTCTGTTGGCATTGTAGCAGCCAGACATCGCACTGTTGCTTATGGATCAAGTCGAAGTGCTTTTCGTTGAGCCGCTGGTTATCCGGTTCCAAGTTCCTAATTACATCATTCGCCCTTCAGGTCCTAGACGATCACATAAACTTACTCAAACAATCGGCGAGTGAATCTACTCTACGTTAAAATTTTACCCAGTCGAAGGTAAACCGACGTGCTCTCAGACCGAATCGTT
>JANPLP010000204.1:0-2434 GCA_031426595.1 Planctomycetia bacterium
CCCTTCGCAAAGCCTCAGGGCGTGCCACCCGGAAATTTAATCTGGACAGAGCACTGGTTCGTTTCAGTGCGTAGGCGGCTGGGTACAATGGCGACTTGCCTCTAGGTGCTTTTTCTAGTTTCAGAATTGGACAAAACACCACTCTGTTTCGAGATCACGCTCTCTGAGTAGCTGCTGCATGACGACACACGTTGCTGATATTGCGAATTGGATGGAAACGTTAGCACCGCTGCGATTGAGTGCAGAGTGGGACAACACGGGCTTGTTGTTGGGCGATGGGCAGCGACCGGTGCAGCGGTTGATGACCTGCTTGACCTTGACGCCGGAGAGCGTGGACGAGGCGGTAGCGCGGCGAGCTGACGTGGTGATCAGCCATCATCCGCTACCGTTTCGACCGCTGAAGAAAATTACCACTACTGACGTGACTGGCCGATTGCTGTGGCGGCTAGCGAGTGCGGGCATATCGGTCTACTGTCCCCACACGGCTTGGGATTCGGCGGCGGCAGGGATCAATGCAATGTTAGCGGAGCGGTTGGGTTTGGTGGATTGCCAGCCGCTGTTGCCGGAACCGATTGCGAGCGGATCGCTAGGCGCGGGGCGGACAGGAGTGACGGTTGAGGAGCTTGATCTGAGCGATCTAGTGAAGCGGATTGACGAGAACGTTCCGTATTGCCGCATGCGAGTGGTGAAGGCTAGCGAAGTGATTGCGGGCGAAGGTATTCGCAAAGTAGCGATTGTGTGTGGCAGCGGGGCGAGTTTGTTGGGAAGTGCGATTAAGCAGAACTGCGATTTGTTTCTAACTGGCGAAGCGACATTCCATCAGTGTCTAGAGGCCCAGGCAGCGGGTATTTCGATGTTGATGATTGGGCACTTTGCGAGCGAAAAATTCGCGATGGACCAGTTAGCGGAGCTGTGTAGAGCCCAATTTGCCGACGTGGAGGTCTGGGGAAGCCTTACCGAAAGAGATCCAGTCAGCCTGATTTGACGGTCAAATGTTGGAATGCAAGCCAGTTCGTCAGCACTTTCATCTCTTTCAGTCCCGCTTCATTGACCCACCTTGCTTACGTTCTAAAATATCCAGGTAACCCAACAATCCCTTTCGAGGACATCTGAAATGGCCAACTGGCTAGCTGCCTTGCCCGTTTATAACGAAGCCGGATACGTAGACGAAGTTTTGAACCAAGTTACAAAGTACGCTGATAACGTGCTGGTGGTTAACGATGGTTCAACCGACGGAACTGCCGACCGTTTGGCGAACTGGCCTGGTGTGAATGTCGTCGATCATGGTGTGAACCGCGGTTACGGGGCAGCATTGAAAAGTGCGTTCCAGTATGCGATCGATCACAAGTACGAATTTTTGATCACCCTCGATTGCGATGGCCAGCATCAACCGCAGAGGATTCCACGTTTTCTGTCCGCTTGCAAGAATGCAGACATCGTATCGGGTAGTCGTTATCTGAAGACGTATCCTGGCGATAGCCAACCGCCCGCTCAGCGGTTGTTCATCAACAAACAGATTACTCGCCAAATCAACTGTCGCTTCGGAATGAATTTGACAGACACATTTTGCGGGTTTAAAGCGTATCGAGTGGAAGCGCTGAAGATGTTCGATATCCAGGACGAGGGTTATGCAATGCCGCTCGAGTTGTGGGTGCAGGCGGCCATGCATCGGTTACGCGTCATTGAGATTCCAGTGCCCCTCATTTATCTCGATTTGAATCGATCATTCGGCGGCGCGCTGGATGAAGCCGAAAAGCGTTTGCAGTATTACAACGAGTGCATTGATCGAGCTGTCGCGGCAATGAAGGCCAAAGGAATCGAATTGCCTGAAGCGCTACCGCGTCGCGAATCAGCTTGCCAGGGATGCACGTGATGAATTCGGTGGCTGCCGATTCGCACCGACAGTTTCGTGTCCCTCAAGAATCTGGCCGAGCACTTATTGATCCGCCTCTCGAGCGTGTGCGCAGTTCGCTGCGGACGCTCGACGCCAAAGTCGAGTTGGCTGGGTTGGAGTTCTGCGGCAAGTCGATAACGGTCGTCCGCTGTGAAGCGCGACGTGAGGCGGTCTCGTTAGCTCGGCAGTACACCCGCGCGTACAGCAAACTGCCTGCGCGGTTCGAATCGGTCAGCGACTCGACTCCGCTTATTTTGGCTGGGCATCAGCCCGAGTTGTTTCACCCTGGCGTTTGGTTCAAGAACTTTCTCTTGTCGGGACTTGCCAAACAAAGTGGCGCGGTTGCGATCAACTTTTTAGTCGACAACGATTTGTGTCGCAGCACAGCGATTCGGGTGCCGACGCGCACGGACGACGCGGCAGTGATTGCGAGTTCGGTCCCCTTCGACGCACCTCGCGACAACATTCCATGGGAACTCCGGCGGCTGAATGATCCCGGATGTTGGAAAGCGTTCCCCGCCAACGTCCGCAAGTTGCTGC
>JANPLP010000205.1:0-7154 GCA_031426595.1 Planctomycetia bacterium
GTGGGACTCTTCTAGCGTTCCCGAACGCGATACGGATTCAAGCAATCCCTCCGAATCGTAGCGATAACGGATAGCCTGTCCGGTCGGGCCGATGATTTCTGATATGCGTCCGTCGGTATTGCGAAGGATGCTGATCCGCGATCCATTTTCGGCGATTAAACCATTGCTCGTTACCAGAATTTTTTTCGAATTCGCAACGATTTGTACGAGTCGATTGTCGCGATAGCGATAGTTCGTACCGTCCGGTGCCGTGAGCTGTAACTGCCATTCGCTTTCCGAAACCGTCAACGGATTAAACGGCAGACCACCTGCTGCCGTAAAGAATCTATTCGACACACGAACAAGCAGTGCATCGGGAGTCGTGAGTGACCAACTCGGGTCACCAGCAACAAAACGCGGTTCAAAATACTCTCGACCGCCAATGATTTTGGATTGCGGATTCAATGTGAAGCCGGTTCGCAGGCCATCGGGACGCGTCAACATGAATCGCATCCCGTTGGTCCAAGCTTCATCAATCGACGACAAACTTGTTGACTGCGTTGCGTTTCCAGTCGACTCAGTCGTTATTCTTGGTTCGAGCAATGGAAACGACCAGCCTGCAGATAGCGAAGCCGAAGTTGCCATCGAAGTGGACTGCAGAGACAACGATGAGTAGAACCGATCCAATGGAACGGGGATTCCAGCCAGCGTCACTTCAAGATCGCGAATACGGTCTCGATAAGCTCCAACAACCGACGGAGAATCCAATTCGATCGCATGTTCACGTACCGTTTCCAAACCACCAAGATCGACGGCTCGAATGCGCAAACGGTAGAAGCCGTTTTCGATTCTCCCAGGATCAATCGCGAACGAAATCACTCCGCCAGTCGTCCCCTTGGCAAGCTCGGTTCCCTGATCGCTTCCTTGCGGGATCAACTCGATCGTATACTCATCGAGACTCGCATCGTTGATCGTGACGTTCGTTGTGAATAAGGCATTAACGAGCGTGGAACCGGAAAGAGAGGTCAAAATCTCAGGCGGCGAAACATCAGACGTATTTCGAACACGGATAATTTCACGTACGACGCTTTGCAGTCCATTGCTATCAGTGATGGTTGCCACAGCTTCGAATCGTCCCGAAGCGCTCGGCACCAAGGTCACTCGGCCTTGTGAATCCAACGATTGAGCGACGCCATCGATCTTGAGTTCGATACTGGCGACTGTTGAGCGGCTTTCCGCGATCGGCTCGATGATCACAGAAGTTCCCGGTGAAACGGCAAAGCTTGGAGTAACAATGATTCGCGATTGAGGAGGTTCGGCCGCCGCGAGAACATTCCATTGTGATGTCCGTCCAACGCTGGCTTGGCCATCGCTGACGGTGAATCGCACGATGTGATCGCCAAGTTGAAAGGCTTCCGGCGTCCACCGCAGACTTCGCGTGACCGAATCAAAAGTCGCGCCCGCTGGCAGTCCGCTCGTCACGATACTCAATGAATCAAAATCGGGATCGGAAACGGGGATAACAAAAGTCGAATCCTGTCCAACGACGAATTGCGAACTCGATGGCAGCGAAATCGTCGGTGCTCGATTGACATTCGCTACATCGATGCGAAGAGTCGTCGTCGACGCTCCGCCGACTGGGTCGGTAGCTCGAATTTCGAGCGGGTAACTTCCCGAGGCATCAAAGCTGGGTGTCCACTGAATAAAGCCATTGATTTCATTGAAGAGCAAGCCGGCTGGTCTTGGCGACAAAAGCTGGTATCGAACCGAATCCCCATCGGGATCAAAGGCCAAGGAAGGGAAAGCGAAGGCTTGGCCTTCGTCGATCGCCAGTCGTGGGTAACTTGGAAAGACTGGTGCGCGGTTGACTTGGGATACGTTGATGATGATATCTTCACTTGCCACGGCGGCACCATCGGTGACCGTCACGCGAACGGTGTATACACCGGCTTGATCGAGGGTCGGTCGCCAGGTCATTCGTCCCGAGGTGGTGTCGAACTGAAAGCCTGCCGGGAGGGCTGTCGTGGCACCCGAGCTATCGATGTTGCGTGCGGTCCAAGTCAAATCATCGTTGTCCCCGTCCGACGCGGTTGGAAGTAAACTCAAGAGCTCGCCTTCAGCAACTTGCTTGGACCCGATCAGCGAAAGCGACGGTGCTTGATTAGAACTTCTCACCACCCAAGTCAGGGTCTGGCTTGTCGACAACGGGGTCGTCGTCCCAAGGCGACCATCGTCGATCGAAGTAACGATGACCGTATGAATTCCCACATCCAAATTCGTCGGTGTCCAACGCAAGCGATAGCGATTGCTGATATTGGTCGGTTCGAAGACCGCGTTCGATGGAATCCCCGACGCTTGTGTTTGCAAAAGATCACGATCAGGATCGAAGGCCACGACATCGATCGTCGATTCAATGCCTATCACTGCGATTCGCTTACCAAGTGCACTGACGATGGGCGGCTGGTTGACGCTGGTCACCGAGAGGACAAACGAAGTTGACGTCTCGATGCGCGCGTCCAACGCGTCGCGAGCCCGAACGACAAGGAGATAACTCCCTCGATCGCCTGCCGTTGGGGACCAAGTGAATCGACCGGAGCCGTTTCCTTGATCGACGAACGTTACGAAATCAGGCAGCTGTGTGAGCGAGCCGACAATACTTTCATCTAGACTCGCCGTCAAAACAATCGCATCGCCGTCAACGTCCGTCGCGAGAACATCGAGACTTCCAGTTGCATCGCGAACAATCTGTTGATTGTCAATCATTGCGATGACCGGTGCACTTCGTGCATCGACGACTTCGATATTCAGATTGACGTTCGCAACCGAAGGAGTGCCCGTTCCATCGCCGTCGTCGGTTGCCGTAAATTGAATCGAGTATGTCCCGCTTTGAGTAAAAGCGGGCTTCCAACGGAAGACGCCCGTGGTGGCGTCGTAACTGGCTCCCGTCGGTAGCGACGAAAAAGTGTACTGCAGCGAAGCTTGATCGCGTCCGACATCGGTAAAAAACTCACTATTGGATAAAGACGGATTATTTGAGCTACCAGGATATTCAGGATCGGTCGCGGCGATACGCAACTGAAGCGACTGGCCTTCTAAAATTGAGAATGGATCGAGCCGCGGAAAGGCGACCGGGCCGTTGAGATTCGTCACCGTGATAGTAAAGCGCCGAGTCGTATTCAGCTCGCCATCGTCGACTAGAATATCGACTGGATAAACACCATGCTGATCAAAACCAGGCGTCCATTCCAAAATGCCGGTGTTCGGATCTAGAAACGCTCCTGGCGGGAGGTTGCCGGAAAAATACCGCAATCGATCTCGGTCATCATCTTGGCCTCGCAACGAGATGACCAGCGAGTCTCCTTCGCGAATTTCACGATCAGCAATCGAGGCGAGCGTTGGCGCCGTGTTTCGATTGACGACGACGATCTCAAAAGTCGACTTGACGATCGCAATCCCGTCACTGGCGTAGGCGCATACTTGTTCATAACGACCAGCCGCATTCGAACCAGGGCGATATCGAATGGCGTTGGTAGTCGCATCGAAAGTCGCACCCGCAGGCAACTGATCTGCCCAATAGAAAAGCTGATCTCGATCAACATCTGAAGCGCTGACTGGGATCGAAAGCAAATCACCTTCAGCAATCATGATTCGCGGGAGAGCGTTCGACGTTCGCTGATTGATGGTCGTACTCGTCGAGCCAACTAACTCGCCCACGATGGGTGCAAGGACTGGCGGTGTATTCACACCGCTGACATCGACAGTCCATGACTGCGTTCGATATCCGCTTCGCGCGTCGTAGGCCCGCAACTCGAATATCGAATTGGCTTTTGTCGAACGCGTCGGCGCCCACTGCACCATGCCGGTCGCGCTGTTAACCGTTGCTCCTTCGGGAGCCGACGCCAAAATGTAGTTGACCGTGCTCCCATCTGGATCGTTGGCTTGTGATGTATAGCTATAGGATGTTCCGACACTCGCAGCGCGGATCGGGGTCGAACTGAAAACTGGCAACTGATTCGTCGGCAACGACGCTAAAACTCGCGATGTAAAATGGGCTTCCAATAAATTCGGATTGGAAAACACAACGGTCAGCGGATCCGTCGATTCGTTGGCCCCCAGAGCCGTGCCGGTCCGAAGGATCTCGATATAAGGAATACCGCTAGGGTTCGTGCCGGTCGCGGTTGTGTTACTCGGCCCAAAGAAGCTAAGCGTCTGCGAGCTATCGGTCCAAGTATCGAGACTAATTCGAATCGGCCCTGCAATATCGAATGCGGCTCGATTCCTGACGGTCATATCGACCAGCAACGTTCCGTTAGCACGATTGATACGAGGATTGTTGAAGCGAACATCGGCCGTCGCCGAAACATCGTCCATCACCCGGAAGGGAGCCTTAAAACCGCTCCCTCCCATCGCGAGCCCTTGTTCGCTTTCGATACGTTGATCGATTCGAAGTTCATATCCGGATGGGGGCAGCGTTTCAAACAAAAGCTGACTGGTTCGCGACGCAGGATCGTATTGAACGCGAGCAATCGAAATCAATTCACCCGTTTCTTGATTGACAATTCGGTAATTCGCAGGGTTGCTCGCCGATGCCGGATCGGAACTATCTTGATTTTTCACCGCGACATCAAAGGTCACCGAAGCTCGGTTGATAATCGGGATAACGCCGTCGTTCGCCACCGGATTCGTGGCGATAACGCGCGGTGCGACGATCGGTTGAAGTAAATCAATCTGGCCACCTTTGGTGACGAAGACGCGACCGTCCGCTAATGCTTCCAGTGTTTCGATCCGCGTGGCACCGCCGCTGGCAATCGTTGCTTGCTGAAGCGTTCGCATATCGATGGCGATGAGTTTTCCGGTTCGCTCGGTTCCGGCCAATAAGAGATTTTCAAAGAGCGAGCCAACTTTGCCGATCGCGATCGATTCGACCGGTTCATCGAGCGCTGCGACAATCGACGATCGTCCGCGCTGATCGAATTTAAGTATCTCACCGCCCCGCAGCCATGCTGAACCGTAAACGACACCCGCGTTGTCAACGGCCACCGAATCGACGCGTGTTTGACTGAAGATGCTAAATCGACGCGTCGCCGTATCAAAACGCAAGAGCCCGTTTGTCGTTGCGATCATCAGCTCGGCCTTGCCAGGAACCGCTGCGATCCCAGTCGCGATGCCGACGCCGATCGAATCCAAAACGCTTCCGGTCGTTGGATCCAGTTGCAGTAAGCCCAGCCCACCGCTAGTCGCCCATAACTGTCCCACCGCGTCGAAAGCTAATTCATAAATTGGCTGGTCGAGCGTCGATAAAAGCTGACTCGATGCCGAGACTGTTCCGTTCAATGGGAACCGATAAAGGCTACGTCGTCCGTTGCCGCCGGATGCAAAGAGATGCTGCCCGTCCGGTGAGGCAGCCAAAGCTAACGATCCTATCGAAGCTCCCGAATCGCCCAGTCCATTCACGAAGCGCTCCGACGCGATCGGTTCAATGGTTCGAGTAAAATTGCTAGGCCGCGACAAACTCGGCTTCGACGGAACCCCATCCATCGCTTGTTGCAAAAATCGATTTTGATTTACATTGGTAACCGGTATAACGAACGTTGGCGACGATTCAATTTCGATCGGTGCCGCTGGGGGTTGGCCTAGATTAATTTTTGGAGCCAATCGAGGAACGACGAGCTCGCTCGAAACCGTTTCGATATTTCCGGCAACGTCAATACTGCGAAGCAAAAACTTGGGCTTTGCTCCAACGGTGTTTTCAGTGTAGGTGAACTCGTTCTGATCGCCGCGCAAACGAGCGACGGTACGATATCGAACGCCGTCGTAACTCACTAAAACGATTGTCTCAGCAATTCCGTTATTCGCCGCACCGAAGCCTGCCGAATCATCGGTGGCTGTCCATTGAAGATAGTGACGATTGCCCGTCAATTCCGTTACCGTCCACTGAGTCGTCGGTGGATTAACATCGAGCGTTGCTACCGAAGCCAAAGATTGCGCGACGGGGAGGTTGTCGAGCTGCACCGAGGCGACCGTTCGAACTTGCGATCCGGTCGACCATGTTGTCGCATCGTCGACGAAGGCATCGATCCAATAACCGACTCGCAGGTTTTCGTCAGGCTTGAGTAGTCCAATTTGTGGGTCCACCGGCGGCAAACCATCCGTCGGGTCGATAGCCGTTAGAGTCCAGACGGCAGTTCGCGAAAGGACATCGACGCCAGCGGTGACTTGCAAAGAAAATCCTCGGGATTGGCTGTAGTCAAACTCACCGGAGAAGGAAGCTCGACCGTCAGGAATATGGATTTGCAAATCGCCGATCTGCAAATCCGACAGTTGAAAACGTCGAACATCCAGCAATGGATCGATCGGTACGGTCAAGCGAATATTGTGTGCGCTCGAGGCGGCAGCCGTTGGGTGGGTTACCGTGATCGTGTATGGAAGCGGCGTCAAAATTGGAACAAGGTTGTTGCTCCCGAGACCGGCTGGACCAACGATCTGGATTTGCGACCCGTCGGTTTCTCCGTTCAATCCGACGTTGACCGGTGCGGTGGTCACGAATCCAACATCGCGTTCCGTCCCCACTCGCATCTCAAAGGCAACGAACGAGGTGTCGCTTGTCTGCTGCAAATCGTACGCTTCACGGCTCGGGACACTTCCGCCGCCATAGGCATCCGGTGTATCGCCGAGATACTTCCGAAGCTGTCCGATGAGTAAAGCTCGGTCGGTCGCCGCCGTTAAGCCGTTCAAGTCGATTTCGCGAAGGACGGCCGAACCCGCATCCGTCCCGAGTATCCCTGCGACGGCAACAAAAAAACCAGCCACTGATTCAGCTCGCGCGTCGGGAGTCGGTGGCAAGTCTTCCGGCCGAATCCATCCGGCGGAACTCAGCGCGCCCAAATAAGCGTCACCCCAAACCGTCGCGTCAGATGCGAAGGTGATCAACGGCAAGGGCGCCAACGCATCGCGCAGGATGGCCGATCGAATAGTAGCGGCTTCGGTACGTTTTCGTGCGAGAAACTCAGCAGGCGTTAGCGGAGTTGCGGCGGCAGCGACGTAGAAATCAAAACTGAGAAGATTCAGTAGTTCGGGAGTTAGCTTCTTTAGAAAACTGGGATCGTCTGTAAGCAAGGTCTTCAGTTCAGGATACGACTCGACAAACAGCGAAAGGCTTTCGGTCTTCGCGGTCG
>JANPLP010000206.1:0-2418 GCA_031426595.1 Planctomycetia bacterium
TCAACCAGACTTCCCTACCCCTATCGGATTGCTAGATTGTGGGATTTAATACAAGTGCGGCGATGAGGACGATCGAATATGCAACGGTGACTTGCGAATGGGCTTTGGCTTTGATGGTAAATTGCTTCATTTTGACGCTCCAGTGCATTGAACTTGGCGAAATCACCTTCCACTTGGCATAAGCCATGCCGACGGCTGGGCGAACTCGAATCAACTTCATTGTGTTTTGGCGAAAAAACAGCTTTTCTTAGGATCTTGGCTGATTAAGAAATCGTCAGGGGCGAAAAAGTGCGTTAGGAGGGTGGCTTGCTGTCGCGTATAATAGGGCTCCCTCCGAAGGCGATATTCGTCCGCCACTCGCCTTAAATTATTTTTCCACCCGCCCGCTGAACGTTATGTTTTCTACTTGCCATAGTTTGGGTTCTCTCCTGTTTGCTAGTGTGATCGTTGCTGGCTCGTTTGCGCATACGCAGGAAGTGTCCAGCGATGTGAACGCAAGTTTAGCTCGACAGACATTGTCGAAGTACTGCAACGATTGTCACTCGGGCTCCTCGGCTGAAGGTGGTGTGCGAGTGGATTTCCTGGCTGCTGAAGATGGGCGATTGGAAGAGAATATTGAGTTGGTCGATAAGATCATCTTGGTATTGAAAGAGCAGCAGATGCCTCCGGCCGATGCGGAGCAGCCTGAGGGTGCGGATCGTGTGAAGACAATCGAATGGATCGAGCAGCGACTGCGCGAATTTGACTGCGGTGCCGTGAGTCGGCCTGGCCGGGTGACGATGCGTCGGCTGAACAAGATTGAGTACAACAACACGATTCGCGATCTGACAGGGCTCGATTTAAAACTAGCCGATGATTTCCCTTCGGACGACGTGGGCAATGGCTTCGACAACATTGGTGATGTGCTGTCGCTGCCGCCGATTCTGATGGAAAAGTATCTCAACGCTGCGATTCAGGTGGCCAGTGAGGTATCAAAGAACGAAGCATCACTGAAAACAGTCTTTCCCAACCAACCGAAGGATCCAAAAAATATTGAGGAAGTGGTGGAAGTTGCCAAGGCAAACGCGAGTGACTTTGCTAAACGAGCGTTTCGTCGCCCGCTAGAAAGTGAAGAGTCAGAGCGGCTTTTTGGTTTGATGCGATCTGTCTGGGAAGCGATTGCTTCGAAAGAAGAAATCACCCAAGCGACGATAACGGCTGTTTTGGCATCGCCTCATTTCCTCTATCGCGTTGAAGACGATGCTCCTGCTGATTTCGTCGATGGCGTCCGCCCCTTGAACGATTACGAACTGGCTTCGCGACTCTCTTATTTCCTGTGGAGCAGCATGCCTGACAAGCGACTGTTCGAGTTGGCGGACAACAAGCAGTTGCACACGGAAGAACAATTAAGCGCAGAAGCGGAACGCATGCTGGCGGACCCGAAGGCGAAGGCATTGGTTGATAATTTCGCTGGGCAGTGGTTACAGCTACGCGACCTGGAAGCGTTGTCGCCTGATCCGGCTAAGTTCGCGGCATTTGATGCTAAGCTGCGTCAATCGATGCGCCGCGAAACAGAGCTGCTGTTTACAAACATCATGCATGAGAACCGCAGCATTTTAGAACTCTTGAGCGCGGATTACTCCTTCGTGGATGAGCGCTTGGCCAAGCACTATGGCATTGAAGGAATCAGCGGCGAAGCGTTTTCGAAAGTGGATTTGAAAGGCAAGCGTCGCGGAGTGCTGATGCACGGAAGTATCTTGCTACTGACCTCGAACCCAACACGCACATCGCCAGTAAAGCGGGGTAAGTGGGTTTTGGAGAACCTGTTGGCGGAGCCGCCACCGCCACCGCCGCCGAATGTTCCTGAGTTGGGCGCGGCGGGAGTCACTTTAGGCACGCTTCGACAGCAGATGGAGCAGCACCGGGCGGACCCAAATTGTGCGGTTTGCCACGTAAAAATGGACGCAGTGGGATTTGGACTAGAGAATTTTGATGCGATTGGCTCTTGGCGGGACGCTGATGGTCGCGAAAAGATTGACCCCTCGGGGGTTTTGCCCGGTGGGCGAACTTTTGAGGGCCCGTTGGATCTAGTTCAAATTTTGGTGGAAGATAAGAAGGCGGAGTTTAGCCGCTGCATGACGATGAAAATGCTAACCTATGCATTGGGGCGCGGCCTTGGCGTCGCGGACCGCTGCACTGTAAGCTCGATTGTAAACAAATTGGCGGAAGATGAATATCGATTTGCTACTTTGATCAAGTCCATTGTGACGAGTCAGCCATTCACTAACCAAGAATCGGGACGATAAACATGTCAAATTTCCAAACTAAGTTATCACGACGTACCGTCCTTCGCGGCTTGGGTGTTTCGCTCGCTTTGCCTTGGTTGGAAGCGACCGGCACAATCGCGAAAGCGGCTGTTGCAGCTCCCACACCGCTTCG
>JANPLP010000207.1:0-5124 GCA_031426595.1 Planctomycetia bacterium
ACGACGGTTACGATGCGCTCAGCATGGATAAGCTCGCGGTTGAGCTCGGGACGGCTAAAGGCACCCTGTATAACCACTTCCCGAATAAGGAAGAAATTGTCCTGGCGCTCGTTTGCCAAGCCATGCAGGTTCGGCAGCAGATGTTTGGAATTGCGGCCTCGATCAGCCAAAAGTCGCGCGAGCGGATGATGGCGATTGGCTTGGCAAGCGAACATTATGTCCAGAAGCATAGTGAACATTTTGCGATTGAGCAGTTCGTCTCCAACTCAACAATTCGTGGAAAATCGAAGCCCCGACGCCAAGAATTGATTCGACATTTTGAATTGCAGTGCATGGGATCGGTGGCAGGTGTGGTGCGTGACGCCATCGCCGTGGGCGACCTAATCCTCCCGTCTATGCTGACGGCGGAAGAGCTCGTTTTTGGATTTTGGTCGATCACTTTCGGCAGCCACGTACTGACCTACGACCGGCCTGGATTAAACGAGTTGGGAATCAACGACGCTTGGCGAACGGTCCGTTCGCACGGTTGTAGCATGATGAACGGATTCAGTTGGCAACCCATAATGACGTTTGAACAAAGTGAAGTCGTTTTCGCTGAACTTGACGAGCGACTTAACATACACCTGAACACCTAGCAATTTTTTTTGCCCGCATTGTGACGCTGCGTCATAAAACGACGCCTTGGTTAAGAGTTTGAGGTACACATGGCCGCCAATAAATTCAAAGTCTTCCTAACTCGATTTCTTTTGCTGGGAATCGCCGTCGGTTTGCTGGGCGGGATGGCGTGGATCGTTCGAGCTCGCGCGGCACCGGTCACGCCGAACGAATCGCTGGAAACCGCGAACTCGATTCCTGTTCGCTTGCATACGGTCGCAGCCCACAGCCGAGGGTCAACGCGATCCCTCGCCGGAACTGTCCAAGCCCGTTATGAAACGGAATTGGCTTTTCGCGTTGCCGGCAAGATTGCGGCTCGCCAAGTAGACGTTGGTGCGCGTGTCGCAGCGGGCGATGTGCTTTTTAAGTTGGAAGTCGACGATTACGAATTGCAAGTTGAAGCGATGGCTGCGGATGTGGCCAGCGCAGAAGCGACTTTCAAACAAGCGTCAGCGGACGAAGTGCGGATGCGGTCGTTGCGAGCGAGTCGTTCGGTGAGCGACGATGAATATGACCAAGCACTTGCCAGCCGCGATGTTGCTTCCGCGCGTCTCACTTCTGCCCAGCGCTCCCTCGCCCTGGCTCGCAATCGACTCAGCTACACAACTCTACAAGCGCCTGCTGCGGGGATCGTCACGGCCATCCTGGCGGAGAGTGGCCAAGTAGTATCTGAAGGTCGCGGTGTTGCGAAAATTGCGCAGGGTAACGAATTGGAAGTTGTTGTCGGCGTGCCTGAGAGAATGGTGGACCGATTGGCCGAGTCAGCCTTGAAAATCACCTACTGGTCTTTGCCTAACGCAACATCTCAAACGAAGCTCCGTGAGCTATCGCCTACCGCAGATCCGATTGCGAGAACCTACGAAGCAAGATTTACCATCATCGATGCGCCACACGAGTTGCAGCTTGGGATGTCGGCCACACTGCACCTGAATAATAATTCTGATGGAGACGGAATAGCCGTGCCTTCCGGGTCATTATCATCAAACCGCGAACGCTTAGTCGGGGTCGATATGCCGTCACGTGAAACACCTATCGTCTGGAAAGTGGTCGATGACAAAGGTCATGTGGCGGCAATACCAGTAGAAGTCGTGCGTTACGGTAGAGACGAAATCATTGTGCGCGGTGAGTTGAGGGATGGAGATCGCATTGTCTCCGCAGGCGTTCACAAACTGGACTCCGGTGTAACCGTTCGTAAGTGGGAAGAGTTGAAATGAGCGGACTTAATCTCTCCGAATGGGCCGTGAAGCATCCTGCATTTGTGACCTTCCTGATGCTGGCCAGTGCGATCGCAGGACTAGACGCTTACCGTCGCATGGGCCGCGCGGAAGACCCGTCATTCACGATCAAAACCGGATTGGTTGCCGCTCAGTGGCCCGGCGCGACCACGGAAGAAATGCAACGTCAAGTGGCTGATAAGCTGGAAGAAAAACTTCAAGAGCTGCAGCATCTCGACTTTCTCAGAACTTACACAACGCCTGCAAGCGTGATGATTCTAGTTCAGTTCAAGGATACGACGCCTGCCAGAGAGATGGACGAATTGTGGTATCAACTGCGCAAGAAACTGGAAGACATTCGAACCAGTTTGCCGAGCGGCGTGATCGGCCCGTTCGTGAACGACGAATATGGCGATGTTTGCTCAGCCATCTATGCATTTAGCGGCGAGGAGTTCACACCGACGGAGCTGAAACACTTGGCCGAGGCGGCTCGCGATCGATTCCTACGGATCAAGGATGTTGGCAAAGCGGTTTTGTACGGCGAACAGGCAGAGCGAGTTTACATTGAATTCTCGCATCAGCGTTTGGCAACGCTGGGCATACGGCCGCAGCAGATTTTTGATTCATTGCAGCGTCAGAACGCGGTCACTCCAGCAGGTATGATCGACACGCCTACCGATCGCGTATTTGTTCGAGTTGAAGGTGCCTTTGATGCGCTGGATACCATTCGCGACGTTCCGATCGAGTCCGGTGGTGAAATGATTCGGTTGGGCGACATAGCAGAAGTTAAACGTGGCTTTGTCGATCCTAAATCCTTTACGATTCGCCACAATGGCAAACCCACCGTCGCGCTCGGCGTCGTGATGAAAGAGAACGGCAACGTCATTGAACTCGGTCACCAGCTGGAAGAAGCGCTGCATGAGATCAAAGAAAGCCTACCACTGGGAGCAGAAGTGGAAACGGTGGCATTTCAACCGCATGTGGTGGAAGAATCGGTCACCGAGTTTCTACGATCGTTCGTCGAAGCCTTGGTCATTGTGCTGGTCGTCAGTTTCATAAGCCTCGGATGGCGGACTGGCATCGTCGTCGCGCTCAGCGTTCCGTTAGTTCTAGCGATCACGATGGTGGTCATGAATGCGATCGGAATGAATCTCGATCGGATCAGTCTTGGGGCTCTGATTCTGTCATTGGGCCTATTGGTCGACGATGCAATCATCGCTGTGGAAATGATGGCAGTTAAGATGGCTGAGGGGTGGGATCGAGTCGCTGCGGCGACTTTCGCGTGGCGCTCGACCGCGTTTCCAATGCTGTCTGGAACTCTAATTACGGTGGCTGGATTTTTGCCAGTAGGATTCAACAATTCGGCCGCTGGAGAATATGCGGGCGGGATCTTTTGGGTCGTTGGAATTTCCTTGATAGCATCTTGGATCGTGGCAGTTACTTTCACACCGTTTCTCGGAGTGCGATTGTTGCCCGACGGGCATGGTCATGGCGCGGGGCATGGAGAAGCCTACGACAGTCGCTTCCATCGATGGCTGCGCACAGCGGTTACATTTTGCGTCGAGCATCCGAAGAGTATCGTGGGCGGAACTATCGTGGCATTTGGTATTGCAATTTATGGATTCACAACAGTCCAGCAGCAGTTCTTTCCCCAGTCGTCGCGACCTGAATTGATCATCAATGTACGGTTGGCTGAGGGATCATCTTTTGCCGCGACAGAAGCGGAAGTCGAAAGAATTGAAGCCCTGTTGCACGGTGACGAATACATTGAAAACTTCACTGTTTACACAGGCGCTGGAAGCATTCGTTTCTTTCTAGCCTTGGATCCTGACTTGCCCGCAGCCAACTTTGCCAAGTTTGTGATCTTGACGAAAAGTGCCAAGCATCGTGAATTGCTACGTGACAGACTGGTGAAAATCTTTGACAGTGATCCGGCTTTTGCTGCAGCGAGTGTGCGCGTCTTGCGATTGGACTTCGGGCCGCCGGTCGGCTACCCCGTTCAGTTTCGAGTCGTAGGACCCAACCCCGTGGAAGTGCGCCAGATCGCGTATCGAGTTCGCGATGCAATGCGAACCGAGCCAGCTGCTGTGTCCGCCAACTTGGAATGGAATGAAACTGCAAAGCGGGTCCGCATGCAAGTCGATCAAGATCGAGCTCGACAGATTGGGCTGGCTCCGCAAGAGGTCGCCAATTCGATGCAAGCTCTTTTAACAGGAACTCACATATCTCAGTTCCGCGATGGCCGCGAATCGATCGATGTAGTTGCGCGGGCTGTGAGCAACGAACGGCTTGACCTCGATCACATTGCAGACTTGTCATTGTTTACGACCACAGGTAAGGCGGTGCCGCTATCGCAAGTGGCGGTGCCAGTGTTTGATCAGGAGGAACCCATTTTGTGGCGTCGCAATCGCGAAACGATGCTTACCGTTCGCGCTGACATTCGAGATGGTTGGCAAGCTCCCGATGTATCGAAGCGCGTTGATGCAAAGTTGCAAGATATTCGCGATTCGTTGCCCCCCGGCTATCGCATCGAAGAGGGTGGAGCGACCGAAGAGAGCGGCAAAGCGAACGCGGCGTTGTTTGCCGTATTTCCAGTGATGGTTCTAGTGATGTGGACTCTGCTGATGGCTCAAGTGCAGAACTTCCGCAAGGCCTTGTTAGTGTTTGTGATCTCGCCACTCGGAATCATCGGGGCCGTGACAGCACTTCACTTTTTCAGTGCGCCGTTTGGATTCGTAGCGCTGTTGGGCGTGATCGCTTTAGCCGGAATGGATATGCGGAACTCAGTGATTTTGATCGATCAAATTGAGCAGGATATGCAGCAAGGAATGCCGCAGTGGGAAGCAGTAATCGAATCAGCCGTACGCCGAGCTCGTCCTGTTGTGTTGACCGCTGCGACCGCAATCCTGGCTATGATTCCGTTAACTCGCAGTGTCTTTTGGGGACCGATGGCGATGGCCATCATGGGCGGCCTGGTCGCCGCGACCGCGCTGACGCTCGTGGTCGTGCCGACGCTCTACGCGGCCTGGTTCCGCGTCCGCCTGCCGGAGCGGGCCGCGCCGCCCGCAGCGAAAGGGAGCCTCGATGCGGCCGCAACGCCCGCGTGAGATCCCCGCCTCGACGGCGTCCCGACGCGCCCTTCTCGCCACCGTGGCGACGGTCCTCGTGTCGCTCGCGGCGTGCGCCTCCCTCGTGACGTCGAGCCCGTCCGGCCCGCCATACGCGAACACCCACGCCGCCGACAGCGACGACGGCA
>JANPLP010000208.1:0-3249 GCA_031426595.1 Planctomycetia bacterium
TATATGTTGTTGGTGACCGACGCACCCGCCTAAACTTTAATCTCAACAGACGGCGCGTCGGCGGAACCATAACGAGCCCGGATCGGCTCTACAATCTCACTGATGAACTCATCGACCTGCTCAGGAGAGCGCCCAACGAAGGCCAGCGGATCCACTAAGCCATCGATGTCCAAGCCCGCGTAGATCGGATCCCCCTTAAGCCGCTCGAGTAGATCGTTAGGCTTCCCCTCTTCGTTGACCGTCAGCGAAGCCGCACGACTGTGCTGCCGAATCGATTCGTGAATCTCTTGGCGATCAGCACCGCCAGCCACCGCAGCCATCATGATGGCTTCCGTGGCCATGAAGGGCAACTCTTCAGCTAAATGCTTTGCCACCTGCTTCTCGTGTACGACCATCCCACGAGTAACGTTTTGCATCAACATCAAGCAAGCATCAATCGCCAAAAAGGCCTGCGGTATTACCAGCCGGCGGTTAGCGCTGTCGTCCAACGTTCGCTCCATCCACTGCACCGCCGCCGTCTGCGCTGTCGACGACTGCAAAGACATCACAAATCGGGCGAGCGAACACATGCGTTCGCTCCGCATAGGATTGCGTTTATAAGCCATCGCAGACGAACCGATTTGATCTTTTTCAAACGGCTCCTCCAATTCCTTACGACTCGAAAGCAACCGAATATCGGTCGCTGTTTTATGAATACTCTGAGCAATACCTGACAACACATCCATCACCTGCGAGTCAATCTTCCGCGGATATGTCTGCCCTGTCACTGCGTAACTTGATTGAAATCCAATTCGCTTGGCAACGTTTTGCTCCAACTTTCGTACCTTGTCATGGTCCCCTTCGAACAACTGCAAAAAACTCGCTTGCGTTCCAGTGGTCCCTTTGGCGCTTCGAGCCAATAGGCGGTCCAAGCGATGATGTAGTTCGCTTAAATCGAGCACCAGATCGTACGCCCACAACGTGGCTCGCTTGCCTACAGTCGTCGGCTGCGCAGGTTGCAAGTGCGTGAAAGCCAAACACGGGAGCCCGCGGTATTTCTTAGCAAAGTCCGCGAGACTCAAAATCACACTCGCCAAGCGACCAGCAATCATCTGCAGGCCGCTGCGCATCAAAATCAAGTCGGCATTGTCCGTCACATAACAACTCGTTGCACCCCAGTGAATAATCCCGCGCGCATCAGGGCATTGGTCCCCGTAAGCATGCACGTGCGCCATCACGTCGTGCCGCAAACGCCGCTCGTACTCGGCTACCACTGTGAGATCGATGTCGTTCTCGAACTCCTTCAGCTGCTGAATCTGCGCATCCGTAATGGGCAGCCCAAGCTCTTGCTCACATTCAGCCAGCACGATCCACAGCTTCCTCCACAGCCGCGACCGATTCTCGGTGCTCCACAGCTGAGCCATGTCTTTCGACGCGTAACGAGAGATGAGGGGGTTTTCGTAAACAGAATTATCAGACATGCAAACTACTTTTGGTCGTCGAAAGGTTGGAATGGATTTCTGGATTGATCTGGATTGAATGGTGAATACCCGAATCGCCGTCGGTCACCGAGCATGGCGATTATGGCGAACGGTTTCGATGCTCCCACCATCAAGCTCGATCACATGTTGGTCAAATCGTCTTCTACAGCGTTGCCCAGTAAGTCGTCGAGCACCTGGGCGAACAAGGTTTCATGCTGACGATCATGCGCATAAATTCGGACAATGGTATGACTAATTGGCAACATACGATACAGACCGTGCATCGTAAGGCTACGGATGCGCCCCGATGAAGAATCGAAATAGTAATTCATCCCCGCCGTAGCGCCCACAGTATTAGGGCGGTGAATATGCTTGGCTAAGTCAACTTGAAAGGGGAGCGACTTCAGATCGCTCGGCAACCGATCGCGAATACACTCCAGCAGAATGCGAACACTGGAGAAAACACTACTGCTCTCCGCTTGATTCTCCGCAAAACTTAAGTTCCGCTGACAAACCATCAGCCACGGAACTTCTCGATTTAGCCATCGTTGCCAACGTTGACCGATTTCACTTAGCTTCGGATCAGCACTCTTCTGCCAACGTCGCACATCTGTCAACAGAGAGAACTCGGTCAGGTGCAAATACTCTCCCAAGTGATCGCGAGGGTCCCCAGGAAATAGGTAATCACGGCTATCACGAAACAACTCCGCCAATTCCAGATCAATCGCGCGCACCGTCCGATGAAAGTAAACGCTACGGAACAGCTCCGCCTTCATCGCCATGAAATGGACCAGCGCGTGCATGCCTCGGTCATGAATCGTCAAGCCGCTCTCGGTGAACGAACTGTAGTGCAGAATTCGCTGCATATCGAATGCGCGCGGATTCAGACCAGTCATAAACGCATCGCGAAGAACAAAATCCATGTTGTCAACGGTGTAAATGCCACAAAACAGACTCCGTAACAGATGCATCCAACGCGGTTGCTCATCCAAACTCAAATCCCTCGGTCGCTGAATCAGCCAAGCCACATCGGCCGATCGCAACCGCTCGCCCGCTTCAAATTCACCCATTGGCGACTGACGAATCCCACTCAGCAGTTCGTCGAGCTCCGACTGGATAATGATCGCACCCAGCGTTTCGTGGGTCAGCCCAAAATGGCCTAGAAAATGTGCATCAAAGAAGTGTCCAAAGGGACCATGCCCCACATCGTGCAGCAACCCTGCCATTCGCATCAAGCTATCGACGTAAGCTTTCGGGGGTACGCTAGGGTCGATCGACCGCAACGATTCGTACAATTGCTCAACCGCCCGACTTGCGACGTGAACAACACCCAAAATATGTTGAAACCGACTGTGCTCCGCACTGGGAAAAACCCACCAAGCAGTCTGCAATTGCCGGATCTGCCTCATCCGCTGCACCCAAGGATGATCAATTAAGTGCCTCTCGCATACTGGCGGCATCACGTTCGCTAGCAGCTTGGGTTCTTTGCTTGCTAAATCCGCAAATTCGTGGGGCGAGGTCGGCGCTACGAAGCGGATGTAACCATGTACAGGGTCATAAGTTAAGTTTTCAGACTGGTAGCGTTTCATGGCCCTATCTTACGAAAGTGATGTCGGCCGTCCATCGTTCCGAGCGACCCACGGCCAGCAGAAAGCAGACAAAAAAGAGTAACAAAACGAATTGCAGCCAAAAACCACCTTTTCGTACCTCAAAAAATTCAGCTAAGATAGGCGTTCGACGACCCACACCGTTGTGCATGAATGGCACGACTTTTGTTTACCCTAGAATC
>JANPLP010000209.1:0-5689 GCA_031426595.1 Planctomycetia bacterium
GACTGTGGACGAGTCTTGGTAAAACCTGCACGGCGGACAACGTTGTCCAAACGGCGCTCGCACATAATCAATAGATCCGCACCGGTATTACCTTTACCGCGCGACGCCGAATCGAAGTAACGACGCAGTTGACGTTCGCCGAGCCCATAGTAGTGCTTGATTTTTTGCTTTTCTGCCAAAGCGGTACCGTAGTTACTCGTACGGCGACCGCGAGGATGCATCCCCGGCGGAGTTTCGCGACGCTCAAGAGCTCGGACAGCCCCCGCGCTTTCGTAAACCATAACGCTCAAACGACGATTAACGCGGGCCTTGGGGCCAGTATAGTGTGCCATAACCTAACGAAACTCCAGCAAAAAACAGGTTCTACGAGTAACTCAGCTTCCCTTTCGTCGACACGCGACGGGCTCAATCCCTAAACGTCCGTTCCACTAGAACGGGTGGGTTGAGCCAATATTCGGATGCGTTGAAGCCCGCTAGTATCCCGAATTACCGGCGTTTCCACAAGTGCCAAAACGCCTTGCCGCGACTACCAGTACAGCCTGACGCGCGACCTGCCCGCTGGAGGGGTATAACCGGACGCAGAGCGGATAGTGGTAAATCTGCAGTTTTCGAAATCTCCCTCCGACCCAAACCGCGGATTCGGCAAGTCCCCGCCCTGATCCCCAGTATCGATAGCTGCGCAATATCCAATTCCCTCGCTCGCATCACTCACTCGCACTGGCCGCAATGTCTTCCGACCAAGTTGCGTCCAATTTGGCGATCTGATCTTTGAACTTCTCGATGGGTACGGCTGACTTACCAAAACGAACAAACGTTACGCCTGCAAGGGAATGGGGGGTCCGTGGAACAAGCCGCGTAGTAGAGCCATCGGCTGCCGTCACAAAAGTTCCGTTTGTCGAACCCAAGTCTTCAATTTGCAACTGCTCCTTGCTCAACATCACCCGAGCGTGATATGCAGAGACTGTATCGTGAGCCACGAAAAATTCGCATTGCTCACTCCGTCCAACAAAGCCAACGCGCTTCGCATTTTGCAAGTTGGGAAAAAAGCCGAGGGGCAACTTCAATCTTGTGTCGCGCCCAAGCACCAGCAAGTCCGACGGATAGATCTTCGTAGGATGCGTGACGCGCTGAAAGTTAACAAACGTTCCATTGGTCGACTTGAGATCGCGAAGCAATACCGCGTCTTTGCGGCGCAGTACGGAACAGTGAATCCCCGAAACAATGGGCAAGTCAACAACGATATCGCAGTTGGGATCCGATCCGATGATCAGCGTTTCTTGGAAAGCTTGATCGTCCCCTCCATCATCTACGGGCGTTGCAGGCCGTTTGCGCATCGCATCGCGGAGTTTTTCATCATATGCAGCACGTTTCTCTGGACGCAATAAACAGATCCTGGCAACTTCAATCTCGTTCAGCAACGTTTGACCCACTGACTGAAATTGATTGACTCCCAAGCGCTTCACGTGAGAACGCTGACGATCAGCCGCATTGCGAATAACTTCTTCGTTGCGCTCAAATAGTGGCACGCCCAATAAGCGATAATTAGTGGGCGGTTGCTCCTCCGGGGGAATCCCCAACCACAGGTGATACACGTCATAACCGTCCATCTGAACTTATCCCGCCTATTCGCTTCAGCTCTTATACTTCGAGTAACTCTTGCAACTCGCGGGCTTCGCCAAGCAGATCGGTCGCACTTGAATTCACAAGATTCTCGGCCACGCATTCTCGGCCGAGAACCACCGTTGCATGATCCAACAAACGCATCGAATGCTCCCAAGCCATTTTGAGCTGCGCCAGTTGTCCAGCCAACTCGAGTCGGTCTTCAAACTTATCGGTGGTTTGGTGACGAACCTCTAGCTGGCGAATCAATTGCTTCAAAGTTGCGGTCTCCCGCTCCAACTGGACGACTAGCCGGTGCGTCTGGATTGCCACTGCTGGTGGCGCTGAGTCGCTCGATAGTTTTCCAATGTACCGATACAGCGAGTCCAACCGTGCAACTACCTTATCTTTATCCGAGCGGTCAGTAAGTGCAACATTGGTGGGCTTGGATACTAAACGTGCAAGCACATCCGTCGATTGAACAGCGCCTCCTGTCGTCAATCTGGCCGTCCAAATGTCGAGCAATTCCAGCGTAGAGTAACCGTCACGGCGGATCTCCACATAAGCGGCCGCGTTCGTCTGCACAAACCGAGCAGTGACTGAAATCGTACCGTTGGCTGCGTAATTGCAAATAACCTTGATTCCCGAGCCTTTGGGCATCGCCGTATCAATTCGCACTAAACACTCACCCAGCGGGTTGCAATAGTCCGGATTCTCACTTTCCCCTTCGAGCAGAGGCACTTTCGCATTCTTCTGTCCGTCCCGAGAAGTCACAAAGCTGTATACTTTCGATGCCGGCAGAGGCGTGTTGCGCGGAATCAGAATCTTGTTTACCTTCTGCTTCGTGGCCGCATCCGTCCCCCGAACACCCAGACTGTGCGCGTTCACGTTCACCACATCGAACTTGGCATCCGCATCCAAAATGTCACCCCGTTTTGTGGCGGCATACAAGGCCGCACCATTTGCAATCAGCTCATCCGGATTCTGAGCTAATCGCGGAGGCTTACCCGCCAACTCTTTAGCCTTCTGTGCAATCAATGGAATGCGGCTTGACCCGCCCACTAACAAAAACTCATCGATCTCACCCCACGCGTAGCCGCCAGCTTGAATTACGTCGCGCGTAGTCGCCATCGAACGATCCACCAGCGGCTCGATAGCGTCTTCAAATTCAGCTCGCGTGAGAACAAACGAAACACTCATCCCCTCATGCTGATACTCAACGTCCACACGCTCACGATCGGACAACACATGCTTTAACTCACGAGCCCGTCTCCACAAGCGTTGCATTTCGCCTATCTGATGACGTGGGTCCACTCCATGGCGGTCAAGAAAACGATCTGCGATGAGTCCAATGATCCGCTCATCAAAGTCGCGTCCGCCCAAGTAGATATCGCCGTCGGTGCTGATCGCTCGAAATGTTCGATCAACAAACTCCAGCAAAGTCACGTCAAAGGTACCGCCACCCAAATCGTAAACCAACAAACGACGCGGCTTGTGGCTGGGCTGCTTATCTAACATCATCTCATGACCCAGCGCAATCGCTGCCGCTGTCGGCTCGTTGATAATGTCCAACACCTCCACACCCGCAAGTCCCGCCGCTTGCTGCGTTTCAGTACGCTTCTTATCATCGAAGTAAGAAGGAACCGACATCACTGCCGATTCAACATCGCCCACTGAATGACGCACGCTCTCCATCATGTATCGAATCAGATAAGCAGTCAGCACCTCAGGTGGCACCTGCGCGCCGCGAACATCGCGACTGCAATGCGGCTTGCCAATATCGCGTTTAAATGCCTCAGCAAAGCCATACGGATCACGCAACCCCAAGTCCATCGCGCGTTCACCGACCACCACATTCGTATCAAAGTAAATCGCGCTTGGAACCAAATGGCGACCCGATGATCCACGCACAACCTCCGGCCGACCACTTTGATTGACAATCGAAGCCAATGAGATGGTGGTTCCTAAATCAAATCCTAAACCCACTTTTTGCATAGCTCTAAAACTCTTGCTACAAAATCGCATCGAGACTTATGGATTACATCGAACCGTTGCTCAGCCAACAACTTTTTATTGTCAAGACGCACCTAAACGCACACCGTGCGCAACGTCAGCTCAACATCAAGCTTATTGTTTTGGTACTGCCGTGGACGGCGAATCCGTTTCCACAGCCGCATTGCCCACAGCCGCATTGACCGAACCTGCCTTGCCCGAATTAGAAGTACCCAAGTCTGTAGTGCTGCTGGCATCCTCAACCGACTGAACTTCTCCCGCCGAGCTACCGGGCGAGCCCCCTTTCGGAGCGACTTCCGTTGCAACCCCCTGCTCCGCCGGCTTTTCTGGTGACTTACTCGGCGAGAAAGGAATCAACACAACCAATAGAATCACGAACAAGCCGCCGACCACTGCGATGGCAGTATTCTTTTGGCTTTTGTTCCAGGTCTTGGGCTGTGACCAACGCCCTTTCGGTCCACCCGCAGACTTAATGCGCGACGTTGCTTTTGCGGCAGAAGCGGCAACTTTGGTCCTCGCGGGTTCAACCGAGCCCGCTTGGGGCACTACAGGATCGCGCGGCGATGCAGGCGCAAACGTACGAGTCTCTACAGGATTGTCCGGCCGTCGCGGAGCGGCAGCAAGGTTGCCAGCCACCGCACTCCTTGTTGCCGGGTTACTGGATAAATGGTTACTGGATAAATGGTTACTGGGCACGGGATTACTGGGCACTAAATTACTGGGCACTAAATTACTGGGTCCTGGAGTGCCGGGCGAAATTGGAGCTCCCCGAGCTTCAACTCCAGGAGCGGCAGTGAAGCGATCGCTTGCTTGATTCGGTTGCACCGGATTCTGGACTGGTAAAAATCGACTGACCAAGGCCTTGATTGCCAGCCCGCCGCTCTGCATTGTGAACTGCACATCCGGCCCACGCGATGTTAATCGAATGACGTCACCGGAACGAAGCACCAAACTATCTTCCAGCATTCTCTGGTTCACGCATGTGTTCTCACCAATGACGCGAGAAACCACCCAACCCTCCGCTCCTCGCCGACACATCACCTTGCTGCTCGCAACCGAATATTGATCTTGCGAGAATCGCAACAAGCAGTCGGGATGAAACCCAATGAAAAACTCCGTTTCATTCGTTCCAAACATTTCGCCCGCGCGAGGGCCCGATGCGATCGCCAGTACAACACCCGTCGCGGGTCGTTCAAGCACATCGGACGCAAATGCAGGCCGTTTGATGTCCTCGCTGGGTGCCAAAGCTGCTTTATTCGGAGACGGCGCAGACGGCAGCGTTTCCGGTGGTAACTCAGCAAGCGCTACCCGCGCACTCGGATACCGCTCAGCCGGATTCTTCTTGGTTAGCCTGGAAATCACCGCTTCTAACTGCGGTGGACAAGTCTTGCAAAACTGTGTCGCCAATGGCATTTCTTGCGATGAACCATGCCACTGGAACCAAGCTAAATCATCGCTTGGAGTATCGTCCGCGATTCCTTGAAATGCCCAACCAAACCGCACCCCTGCCAACAACTCTAAAGCCAGGAAACCGACGGCATACAAATCCGTCGCGACACTCATCTGCCCAAACGTATCGCTCGTATGCTCAGGAGTTAGATATTTCTGATTGCTCGGCGGTGGTAACGCACCAGGCACGCGCGCGGAAACCAACCATCCATCGCTTAACTTTGCATTTCCCCTCTCATCAAAGAACACATTCGTAGGTTTAATATTTACGTGCAATAATCCTTGCTCATGAATAAAAGCAAGAGAGGTCAACACGCCTCGCAATACATCGCTAACTAGCCGCGGATCCGAGTAACCCTCTCTCAACCGTACCGCCGCGCTGCGTTCCATCATCTCCATGACGATCCGCTTTTCGCTCGGCAGAACCTCCAGGTAACGGATGAGTCCCGGCGATGAAAGAGTCCGCCACTGCGCGGCCGCAGAAAAAATCTTGTCGTGTTGGAAGGGCGAAAGAGGTTGCTTGTCGTAGAGCTTCACCGCCACATGATTTCCTTGAGCCGTTACACACTCGGAAACAGTTGCAAGCTTACTAACTCCAATTCTGCGAATGGGGTAGCGCATGTCGACG
>JANPLP010000210.1:0-8934 GCA_031426595.1 Planctomycetia bacterium
CTTTTACGGGTGGCTTGTCGAGCGACGGTTGTTCAGCGTGAGCATCTTTCCAGTAACGTTTGCCAAGCAAAAATACGGCATCCTTCATGATCAATTCACGCAGGAAATCCTCTTTGCCCACGGCTGGATAATTTCCGTACGGCATGTTGGCTTGATCACCCAAGTAGACGAATCGTTCGTTCTGAAAATCCGGGATGCCATCCGCACCTGGCTCGCCAGACGAATTCTTATGACCGTCGTACGTCAGCAATGTTTCGAGAACTGTCAAACCACCCACGCCTGAATCAAACACTCCGATCGGCAGCTCATTCAGTTTGCCTTGGTAAGCTGAAAAATCGATCGCGAAATGCTCTGCAACTCCGTTCGTCTCGAGCACTCGTTCCGCCAACTTGCCCGCCGCCCAGCCCGCATCCTGTGATGCCGGAGCCGGCGATGGGACATCACTGACCGTTGGAAGTTCGGGCTGTCGCGTTTTGCGAATCGCGCGACCCGCTTGAGCGCCTGTCGCCTGCCCTTCAAACACAGCCGGCACACCCGCAACGAATACATACTTCAAGCCAATCGGTGCGTGATAGGGTTCTTCAAAAGTGGCCGTATCAATGAAAGTTTTGGGATCAAAAACGGTAATGTCAGCCACTCTGCCAGCCTGCACATAGCCGCGGTCATTCAATCCAAGAATGTCGGCTGGTAAACCAGAAGCGCTACGCACTGCCGCCGCCATCGAAAGCAGACGGAGCTCTCTCGAGTAGTACCCAATCTTTCTAGGAAAAGTACCGAACGAACGCGGATGAGGTCGATCCAGCGATGGGATCTTTGAGCCACCATCACTGGCGGTCGCTACCCAAGGCTTCCGCATCGCCATCTGCACGTCTTCTTCGCTCATACTGAAATTAACCACACTTGCACCACCCTGCGTTTCAATCTCTAGCACGACATCCACTGCTTCGCGTTTCTCCGATTCAGCAATTTGTACAATGGATTTGCCCACCCAGTCGCTGCGCGGTTTGTAGGAAGCAATCATCACTTTGTTTGTTTTGGCTAAAGCTTCAGCAACTTCCTTGCGAATTCTGGTGCGAGTGCTTTCATCGGCCAGTCGTTTAGCCAAAGCAGCGCGTCCACCCTCCCGTGACCAATCGGGCAACAAAGTTGCTTCAAGCGATGTGCTGGAAGCGGTGTAGGGATACTGATCCGCAGTGACCTGCAAGCCCTCCGCGCGGGCGTCTTCAATCAGTTGCACACCCAAGTGCAAACTCCCCCAAGATTGTTTGCCGCTGGCTTTCAGATGCGATACATGAACTGACAATTCGGCTTCGCGGGCAATTCGAACCACTTCCTTTAAGCTCTCAAGTAACCCTGCTCCTTCTCCGCGGATGTGACTGGCATAGATTCCACCGTTCGCGCCGACCACCTTAGCAATCTCGATTAACTCCTCTGTGGAAGAGAACATACTAGGAACGTAAATCAGCCCAGTTGACATTCCGAATGCGCCGTCGACCATCGCCTGCTCTGCCAATTCACACATTTTCTGCAACTCGGCGTCCGTCGGCTCGCGATCTTCTTTCCCCATGACTTGATCCCGTAAGTTCCCATGCGGCAAGAGGTGCGCCACATGAGTCCCAGCTCCCACTTCGTCAATTTTTGCCAAGTATGCGGCCACATCGACGGGTCCCATGCCACAATTGCCAGTGACAACTGTCGTGCAGCCTTGCAAGAGAAAATTCACGTTGCCGCGTGTCTTGGAATCGAGCAGCGCAGAATCGCTGTGAGAATGCAAGTCGATGAAGCCGGGGCATACTACCAAGCCCGTGCAATCGACAATCATGTCCGCTTGGCCCAAGTTCGCGTCGACAGCGACAATCATTCCACCGCGGATTCCAACATCGGCCACGCGCGGCGGCGAACCGCTCCCGTCAATGACTGTGCCCCCACGCAAAACTAAATCAAATTGCCTCTGTTCAGCTTCGCATAACTCACTTCGAGACGCCAGCGCGATAGCGGTCATCAACAGAGTTGCAAGCCGCAAAAGTGAACGTGTCATCTTCGATCCTCAGAGTTCTCAACCGACCAAGCAGCCCACCACTCATTCCCGCCTTCAAGGTTCAATGTAGACTACCATAATCCAAATCGCGATTACCCGCGGGTTGAGACCTCTCGACTCAAAACGATCACCTGTCTCTCGCCTTCAAGGTCCACGCATGCAAATTAACGGTGTCGAAATCGAAGACACATTTGCCGAAGCGTTTCCAATGACCGCCACACGCTTGATCATTACCGCCGCGGATCGCTTCTGGGCGCGACGTGCAGCGGAAGCGATGACCGGATTCGCCACCAGTGTTATCGGTTGTGGTTGTGAAGCGGGCATCGAGGCCGAAGTGGATCCGACTAAAACGCCCGATGGTCGACCTGGGATCGCCGTTCTAATATTCAGCATGTCAGGCAAAGAGCTGGAAAAGCAGGTTGTACGGCGGGTCAGTCAATGTGTGCTGACCTGTCCGTCGACCAGCATTTTTGCTGGCATGGACAGCGAAAAACGTGTCGCACTGGGAAGTCACCTGCGTTACTTTGGGGACGGATTTCAAACCTCTAAGCTGATCGGCGGTCGCCGCTATTGGCGAGTACCGGTGATGGATGGAGAATTCGTTGCCGAGGAATCCACGGGCCGCCGAGATGCGATCGGAGGTGGAAATTTCCTGGTGCTTAGTCAGTCTCTAGCAGGCGCGTTGAAGGCGTGTGAATCGGCCATGGATGCGATGCGGCAAGTGCCCAACGTGATCATGCCGTTCCCCGGTGGCGTCGCGCGCAGCGGTTCCAAAGTCGGCTCGAAGTACAAAGCCCTTGGTGCCTCTACGAACGATGCATTTTGCCCAACCCTGCGACCAATCACTCAGTCGCTGCTCCCGCAAGGTGTCGCGGCAGCATTGGAAGTGGTCATCGATGGCTTAGATGAACTCGATGTCGCACGCGCGATGCGAGCCGGCATTCGAGCGGCTTGTGAATTCGGTGACCGATATGGACTGAAGCGCATCACCGGAGGCAACTATGGCGGCAAACTTGGCAAGTATCATTTCCATCTGCATCAGGTGCTCGCATGAGTCCGCTTACCCTTCGCTTTCCAGACTTAGCGTCAACTCACCTGAACCTATTCGGCATCGTGCCTGACCAACTGCAGTCACTTACACTTCAGGATATCAGCCAGCTTACGATTGAAGCGAACGGTCGCACCGCCACGCTTGGTGAGTACTGCGAGGTGACAGATGGTGACCGCCATGAACTTTGCTTCGAAGGGGATCTAAGTCATTGCGATTACGTGGGGGGCGGAATGGCACGCGGTCGACTATCGGTCAGAGGAAACACGGGGGATTTTCTAGCCGATGAAATGTCAGGTGGGCGAATAGACATCGGTGGCAGCGCTGGGCGGTTTGCGTGCAGCAGTATGAAAGGTGGCGTCGTGGAAGTAGCCGGCGATTGCGGTGAATATGCTGCTTCCGCAGCACGCGGCGCGAAACGTGGCATGAACGGTGGCGTACTAGTGATCCGGGGTAACTGCGACCAGTGGCTGGCGACTCGGATGCGCCGGGGCACCGTAATAGTTCATGGTCGTACCGCCGCGGCATGCGCGAGCCGCATGATTGCAGGCACGCTCGTACTGTGCGGCCCCGTCGATTTTCCGCTCGCAGCCGACATGGCACGCGGCACGATTTTGCTACTCGGACCCAGCAAAGCGATTACCGCTCCGTCAGGCTTTACCGATCCTGAACACACCGAGTTATCATTTCTCCAGATCCTAATGAATGATGTCTCACACTACTTACCGCTCGCACTCCGCGACACTCCTTTACCTCCAGTCGTATTCCGTTCTTTAGGCGACCGAGTAAATCGAGGCCTTGGCGAAGTGATTTGGCTTGGGCTGCGACCCGTTTCAGAACCAAGCGCCATCGCTCACGCATAGTAGCTTATGGGGTTACAAGCCGAGGGTAGTGAGTCAGTACGAGTGTTTAATGGATGCTAATCCCAAAGGTCTCTGCAATGCGGAAGTAAAGAAACCTCGAATTGATGCTGCAAACTTGCTATAGTCGGAGGGTCAGAAAATTTGACACTCGACGTCAAACAACATCCGAGCTTTAGTCTGAAGGGGAGGGACAATGTCGTCCATCGATGAATCGAGTCTCTACGAAGAACTTGTTGATGTCTTGGCCGAGGGCGTTGACCGCACACGTCTAGCTGCTTTTCAGCTTTCGGCCTCCAAGCAAAATCGTTTAGATCTGCTTCTTCAAAAGAACCGAGAGGGGACACTCACACCACGTGATGAAGCCGAGCTCGCAACGTTCGAACAACTGGAACATGTGGTCCGATTGCTCAAAGCTAAACTGCTTCAGCAGAATTAATGATGACCACGCGAATCCCCATGGCATTGCGGCGAGAGGTTTGCGAACGGGCAAATTCTTGCTGCGAATACTGCCTTTTACATCAGTCGCTGTGTGCATCAACTCATCAGGTCGACCACGTTATCGCTGAGAAACATGGGGGGCCCACCACACTCACTAACCTCGCGCTAAGTTGCTTCACGTGCAATCTTCGCAAGTCGAGCGATATTGCATCTATCGATCCAGTTACCGGAAAGATTGTAGGCTTATTCAATCCACGCGAACAAGTCTGGACTAACCACTTTCAATGCGTCGACGCAATCATCGTGGGCGTTACACCTGAGGGAAGGACTACAGTAGAATTCCTTCAGCTTAATTCACCAGTACGTTTGGTAGAACGCGAAGCGTTCATAAAAGCGGGCGTTTATCTACCAAAAATAGATACGAGAAAACCGAAGTAGCAAAACTACATTCCCACCCTCTTCAATACCGTTTCAAGCGTTGGACGGAGTGCTGCGGCGCTGCTACGCAAGCCCTGCATTTCTTTCGGCCAAAGATCGAGTTCGATTCGATCTGTTGCACCCGTGCGACCGACCACTGTCGGAACCGATAACGCGACATCGCGAATCCCGTAAGCACCCGTCTGAATGGTGCTAACCGGCAGTATGCGGCGCGAGTCGAGAATGATCGATTCAATCACGTCGCGAATCGCAATGCCTACCGCAAAACCCGCTCCACCTTTTTTGCTGATACACTCCGCGCCCGACCCCTTAGTACGGGTAAAAATCTGATTCGCTGTGTTTGTGCTCCAGCCGGGATACTTTTCCAACGGCAAACAACCAACCGTCGCGCTTGACCAAACCGGCAACATGCTATCGCCATGCTCACCGAGAATGAGGGCGCGAACCTGAGTCGCCGGCGCTTTCAAGTTCTCTGCGATCAAGCTACAGAAACGAATTGTGTCGAGCTGCGTGCCAAGCCCGATCACTTGCAACTCGGGTAAACCTAAGTATTTGGCAGCCACATGAGTCAGAATGTCCACTGGGTTGCTGACCACTACAACCTTCGCACATTTCTTCAAACCCGCCGCTTTGACTTGCTGCAAAATCGACATGAACAAATCGGTATTTCGATTGATCAAGTCCAATCGCGATTCTTCGGGCTTGCGGCGCAGACCAGCGGTGATGCACACCACGTCGCTTGACGGAATGTGCTCATACGAACCCGAACTGATGACTTGGTCTGCAACGCTAGGCGTTCCATGCATCAAGTCAAGCGCTTGACCGGCCGCCAAATTTTCATTGACGTCAAGGATCGCAATTTCCTTCGCGATACCGCCGCATTGCAAGGCAAAACCCGCGCACGACCCAACCAAACCGCCACCACCGATAATACTAACTTTCATCTTTTATTTCCTCTGCTTCGCTGCTGTTTCGTTTTCTATGCTGAGTCGCGGTAGGCCCACTCTGGTCAGCCCTTTCGTCTCTATTTGCCCTTGAGCTGAGCCATCACTTGCTCTGTGATGAGCTTGATCAATCGCTCTTCGTCGATCCCCGCAGGAGCTGACTGAACCGCGGCCGATGCGGCGCTAGCGACAGTTGCAGTTGTTGCTGGCTTCATCGCGGGCGGCGCATCGAAGGCTTTGCGCTCAACCCCCGACGATGCCCAGCTTTCACGGAAAATATCATTCGCACAAATGTCACAGTTCTTGTACTCGGCGGTGTTGCGAGGGTCGGCGAACCCCCACTTGTCCTTCAACGCGAGCAGTTCGCGGCTTTCAGTTTCATTTAGATAATTGACGCGTCCTAACGAACGCGACAGCAACAGCATTCGGCAGTAAGCGTCCAGAATTTCGGTCCACCAGTAGGCGCGCTCGACGCTCTCACCAAAGCTGACTGTGCCGTGGTTCGCCAGAATCATTACGTTGCATTTGTCAACGAATGGAATGATCGTGTCAGCGAATGCTTGACCGCCTGGTGTCTCATATCGCGTGATCGGCACATCGCCGAGAAACACTTCGACTTCCGGCAACACGCATTGAGGAATCGGCTCACGAGCGATCGCAAAAGCGGTCGCATGCGGTGGATGGCAGTGAACAACTGACTTGATATCAGGACGCTGCTTGTAGATCTCCAGATGCAGCAATGCTTCACTGCTCCGTTTCTTGCGTCCCGAAATCTGCTTGCCGGTCATATCGATCGTCGAAATATCATCCGGCTTTAGGAAGCCCTTCGAATGCATGGTCGGCGTACACAAGACCTCGTTATCGCTGATGCGAACCGTGATGTTACCATCGTTCGCGGCAGCAAAGCCTTTGTTGTAAATCCGCTGGCCGATCTCGCAGATGTCTTTCTTGATTTGATGAGCGTTGATCATGGGTTCCTCGGTATATGTTGCGTTCGGATGAGTTGGTTGAATTGCGTTAGTGTGGACCCACCACCTGCTGGGAATCGGTCCACCTTTGAAAGGACATGTTAAGGTTGTTTGATTTGTTGAAAGGCGGCTGGATCGATGTGAATCGTGTCCAGAATCGCTGAGCAATAAGCATCCACCGCTTTCATCTCTGGCTTAAAGGGTTGAGCCGCTTCGGCGCCGTCTGCCACAGCGATTCGTGCATGCATTCCCGCTCCTAAGTCATCCCAGACGACCACCAGATCGGGATCTTTCGTCGGTGGACCACCGATCGCTTCCGCACCCATCGGCTCAGTGGCCAACAGTCTCGCCGAGTTAAAGCTTGGATGGCAGCGACTTAGCGTTACGCTACCGATCACTTTGTAAATGTGCATTAGCTTAGACTCCTAAACCAGTTGCTTACCAAATTGGTGATCGCCGACGGGTTCCAGGTTCGACCATCTAGTATCAGAACATTGGGGCGTGCCTGTTCGATGGCATGCGGTAAGTCTTGCAGGCCAAATAACTGAACCGCTCTTAAGGTCTTACTTCCCAGAGTTGCGGCAACATTTGCATAGGGCGTTTCGGAACACCAGACCGCACCCACTTTCCCGGCCGCTAGATGCTGTTCAATGGTCGACACGTCGGACGCTGCGTCTCGCGCGGTAATCAAGGTTGCTTGCTGGGTGCACATGCGCTTACTGAGCATCTGTTGTGACGATTCGTTCGCCACGAGTACCAGTGGAGCGGGCCGACTAGTCTTAGAAACTTTACTTGGCAATTGCCTTACTAGCCGGATATTCTTTTGGCGCAGCAAGTCTTTGACAGCGGGGGTCACGACCGCTTTTGGATGAACCAAAATCGCCTTCGTCCCGACCAGTTGATCTGTAAGGGATTCGAGGGTGATGACCCGCTCGCTCAGAGTCACTTCGCCAGCGATTGCTTCGACATTTCTTTCGGGAGTTATTGCTGTAGCTTGAACCAATGGCGCAGCAACACCTGTTCGCAGTCGTTCAACGACGACGCGTACAATGTCTTCAATTTGTGTTGCTGTTAAGTTCATGGATTAAGTTCTAGGTAGTTTCTGATCAACCAGTCCAAGCACGGCCCAACGGATGGGCGAGTTCTGAACACCGAAAATCTCTCGAATGGCGGCTCCGTCACTGGTGAGTATCACGCGATCTCCCGCGCCAGCACCACAGCGATCGACGGCCAGCAACGGGGCACCATCCGCGGACTCGCCGTCGGCGGCTAATGGCTGTGCCACTAGCAACTTGTTGGCAGCGAGTGTCGGATGTTTGACCGTCGCGTGCGCGTGACCGACGATAAGTGCTACTTGCATTAATTTCCTCGATGCCTGAAAACCGAAGCCTGAAAACCGAAGCCTGAAATCACCGGCCTGGAGCCTATAAACTGAAACCTGCTTTTACATATTCGGGTTGCCAAGGATCCACAGATCGTCAATCAAGCTGCAGCGACGCTCGCGAGTGAATGTCATTGGAGTAGTCACGCCCTCACCCGTCGGACCTGCGATCGAGAAGGATGGATACCCTTCGCCGCCAAGACCAAGCGATGCCATGCAGGGTCCGTTTTTGACGAACAGGGTTGTGTCCATCGCACGAGCCATCTTGGTCATGTTGCGGACGTCGCGCGAATGAATGATGCTTGTGTGGCGATAACCATGCTCGTAATGCTTCGCTAGTTCGATACCATGATCGATATCGCGGCAGCGAACAAAGGGGACGAACGGCATCATTTGCTCAACATAAACGAACGGATGCTCAGCAGGAGTTTCGCCGAAGACCAACAGCGTTTTTGGATCGATCGTCACGCCCGCTGCCTGAGCAAGCTTCACGGCGTCCTGTCCCAGTAAAGCTTTAGTAGGCGACAAATGCTTATGGGCACCCTCGCCCACTTCAGCAAACGCAGCTTCCGTTAATTTCGCTACTTGGGAGCTGTTTAAGCGAATGGCGCCTGCGCGTTCCATGGCTTTCATCATCGCATCGAAAACCGATTCGACAACAAAGACTTCCTTTTCCGCGATGCACAGCAAATTGTTATCGAACGTTGCGCCTTCGATGATGCAGCGCGCTGCGTTGTCAAGATCTGCAGTTTCATCGACGACCACAGGAGGATTACCTGGACCGGCGACAATCGCTCGCTTGCCGCTATTGAGCGC
>JANPLP010000211.1:0-6290 GCA_031426595.1 Planctomycetia bacterium
ATCTCGCCGACCATGATGACTTCTGGGTCTTGTCGCATCAGCGAGCGCAATCCTGTCTTCAAGTCAAAACCGCCAGCTACATTGACTTGACTCTGTGCAACGCCGTCGATCGGCACTTCGATCGGGTCTTCGATAGAAACGAGGCTTCTTGCACCATTTGTCGAGTTGACTAGGTGGCGGAGACAGGCATACAGCGTTGTCGACTTTCCGCTTCCAGCTGGCCCAGTTACCAGAAAAGCTCCGCTCGTTTCGCGCAGTGTATCCCGAAGTTGCTCAGTGACCTTCTGAGTGTGCCCTAATTGGTCTAAAGATGTGAATTCATCTCCATGACCAAAGAATCTCATGACCGCCCGCTCTCCGTGCAATGTCGGAAAGGTGCTAACGCGAATCTCCGTCCCATCCTTGGGCGAAGCTACGCGACCTTCCTGCGGGACATCGGCTTGATAAGTCAAAAGGTTAGCGAGAACCTTTAGTCGCGAAATAATCGACGAGTTGGCTCCGAGCGGAAATGCACCCAACAGCTGTAACACCCCATTACTGCGAAATCGAACTTCAAGACCTGTGCGCGTAGGCTGCAAGTGAATGTCGCTGGTACCGACTCGCCGCGCAAAGTCTAGCAATGAGTCAACAAACTCGGTCGCGTAGACTTCCGTATTTGGACGCATGCTGCTCAGACGGCCGACAATCGACTGACGCTCATGATCCAGGTCCAGATACTTACGCGGACTACTTCCATTCCGCTCTGGACTCGAGGGCAATACATTGGCAGTAGTACTCATAGCGGGCTCTCCAGATAGAAATTTGCTCAGAAAAACTTTCACTGAACCGATTACCTGACCGAAAGGGTTCTCAACCACGGTGCTATTGCGAGGGATCGCGGGTTAAGACTGACTCAGCGGCGCCCTCGATTCCCTCCAAATAGCGACTAAACACTCGGAAAATCACGGTAATTAGTACGGCAGCGATAACCGCCCAGACAATTGCAGACGCTAGATAGGTCAGCTTTGTCAAGGCTGATCGAACCTGCAAACGCATGTAACGGTAATGCTTATCTAGCGTTTCAGCGAGTTTACCCGACTCTTCGCCAAGCTGAACGGCTTCAATGGTTTCAGCACTAAAAACATTGGCTTCACGCAGGACGACATGCAGCTCCCTACCTTGCCTAACAGCAGCCTTAGCTCCTTCGGCGCGTGATCGGAAACGACGCGATGAAGCTCCCTCAAAAGCTAAACCAATCGACGTCCAAGCATCCATACCAGATTCCGTTGCGAGGGCGAGTGACTGAACAAAATTCGCTTCATCAAAAACTGATAGCACCCTACCAAGATATGGAACATTCATCATCAACTCAGTGACAAATCCTAAATAGCCATTGCGCCCTAGCAGGTAGATGCCAATGCAAACAACAACAGAGATCCCTACAAAGATCAAATAGGTTCTCAAGCCTGCGGCCCCAACAAGACCGATTCCAAGCAAATCAGCCTGAGAGCCGGCTTCTGGGGCAAGCGCTGTAGGTAGATAGATCATGCAGCCCACAACGATCAATGCAAGGACGAGCTGAATTATCGGCCAGAGTATGGAGCTCGTAAATTCTGATTTCAGATCAGCAAGTTCTTTGTAGTAGTTCGCGAGACGATCCAATACTCGCTCTAGTCGACCAGTACGTTCACCCACTTCAATTAGATGAACGAAGTTCTGAGGGAAAAAGTTGCCCTGCGCGCGAATCGCGTCTGCTAGCGATCCTCCACGCTCAACATGCGCAGCAATCGAACGCATGTGGCTTGCATAACCAAACTTTTTTGTTGCAGCCTCGCGCTGAAAAATACGGTACGGATCTTGACCTACATCAAACGCAACCCCGACTCTTTCACAGAGAATACTCAACGTTCGATTGGCGATGCGTGTCGTGTACAAAATCATCAGCTCCCTTAGATTTGGGGATAAAGGTTCATTGCCGGTCAAGCAGTCTAACCGTTTTGCTTCTTGAGAAGACCGAGGAAGTGTTAGATGTAGGTGAATTTATTGTTAAGGCTGCTATGTCACGTGCTGCTTCCTGTACAACTAAGTGGTCTGATAGCGTAATGTGTCAGTTGCTGATCTTGACCAAGGATTCCCAACCAATTCTCGGAGGGAAATCCCATGCGAATATTCCTGGTTTGCGTTCTAATGACCTGCGGTGAAAGTTTGCTGGCGCAGTCTATACTTGACACACTCTCAAGGCCTACACAGTCCGCAGACACTGAGTTGCTGAATCAAGCTAATCAGGTCGCGGTTGATCAGGCGAATGCCGCAGCGAAGCGCGCGAGTCTTCTTTCGCGGCGAGCCAATGAATTGCGCTCCCAACTCGATCAACTCGAGAAAGAACTCGAAACGGAACGAGCCGAGCACGCAGCGCTTAAAACGTCCGTTTCTGAGTTTCATAAAATGTTCTTATCGCTTGCATCGCTCATGGATAAGCAAGCACTAGCTGCTCTGCCGGATCAGATAGCTAGTATGCGAGATTTCGCCGAGAAAACGTTGCTCCCCAGGCTCACGAAAAAGCAAACGCCCAATTCGAAGGATAAGGATCACAAAGATGAACAGGCTACCTCTCAAATCCCGCAAAATGTAGAGGCCGCTCCGGACTCATCCGTCATTCCGCGGACTGATCTGTCAAAAAAACAAGAGCCTTCCGCACCTGCTGCCGCTGATAAAACTGATCGATAGTCTGCTCTCGCCTGCACCTGCGTGCCTCAGTAAATTAACCGATTCTTAACACGCTTAATGTTAGGGGCGGTAGACGACATCGGAACTCAGTTTCAGAACAGCGCTTCTAGACAAAAATCGTCAGGAGTTGCAGCAGAGGCCCCGCCAACGGTTCCTTACCAGAGTCAGAATTTTCCGCGCTACTCATCTCACGACAGTCACTGGAGAGACTCGATTTGCCTCACGCGAATCTAAGGGGACTGCAAAACCCTCAAACGGGAGACGTATATCTGATCGACGCTGAACTTCTTACTCTGCCTCGATTAGTCCCAGGGTAGACGACTGGTCACTGCGAGTTTCACGCAATCTTCCCTACGTCTTCACGAAATTTGCGGGATTTAAACTCACTTGTCCTTTATAAGTGAGGTTTCCCAAATGCATGCCGCGACAGCAATCGGGGATCAATATGCAACACAAAGATTCGAAGTTCCACTCTTCTACAACCTCAACACAGATCAGCAAGTCCAAGTCTGGATTCTCTGATTCCATGTTTGTTTTGGTGCTCAAGACGGCCGACGGTAGATACAGCCACCCAAAAAAAATTCCACGGGAAGACGCCATCGAGATTGCTCGCGATTTTGAGGCGAATCCTGAGCTAGCCGAAAAGTACGGTTTAACTTCTAACGTCGCGGACTTTATTCGGGTCAACGCAATTCGTCGTGGACTGATTGATTTGTCAGGCTCTGTCGATCAGCCTCCCTCCGCTGTAACCAAGCCGAAATCTGCAGACGTTTCCAGCTCAAGTGATTCGCCGCGTGAAACCGAGCATTTATCGTCCGGGGGTTCAGGACGGTCACTACTTTCTGAGTACCTTAAGCCAAAGTACTTTCCGGAAATAGATGCTTATTTTCAGCCAATTCCCGCTGATGAAACTATTGAAGTGATTGCATTCATCTTGAGTGGGGTTGATCCAGCTATGCAAAGGGAGTTCCGTAGCAACCTCCTGCTGAATTTGCGACACTTCTTACACTCTGCCACAGCTCGAGTTTCCCCCGGTTTGCTGATGCAAGATGATCATTGGTATGTGCTCACGCATCTGCATCATTTGGATCGATCGTCCTTTAAACTGGCGTGGGAAGAAGGCCAGTCACTTGCCACTGGTCAAGCGAACACCGACGTTGTGAAGTTAGTATCATTACTCGATCGATTTCAGATTACTGAAAACGCTTCGAGCCTAAAGGACAACACCAACAAAAACTTCTTCGTTGCGGTGCAAGAAAAGTCGATCGAGTTGCTGTCTAGAAGCTTCAGGCGAATCCGGCGAAAAATAGAATCAGTCCATGAACAACCGTTCGAAGCGCCTCCTAGGAACAACTGGCTGAACGCGATGTTTAAACGCGGTGCGAAAGAACGAATCGCTCAAAGTCCCGTGCAAGCAGAAGTTCTGGTGCTCGCTCGCGAGTACCTATTACAAGCGATAAAAATAGGCCGTATCTTGCGTAGCGAGGTGCTGATGCAACAACGTAATCCATAGGCCAACTTCTGCGTGAAAGCCAGTTTCCGGGAATTTGCGCGGGTACTCAGTTCGCAAACAACCCGACCGCAATACCGACGTTGTCTTAATCAAAGACAAACCTGATTCAAAACCAGATACACGGAGCGCCGCTGCAAGTCTACCTGGAGCTTATCGACTTCCCAGCGGTTCTCACCCGTTTCGATAAATCTTTGTGCTTGAATCAGTGCACACGAATCGATGGATGCGGGCTATTTTGCGTTTGTCAAATCAGCTTTACTTGATCCGTAAATCCAGTTCTGCGTTGAACGCACGGTGGCGAGACTATCGGCGGGAAGCCTTTCTATCGATTCTTGGCAACCGAGGCAGCGAAGATGAAGTATCGGTGTAGCGAATGGAGGAGAACTGTTGATACCAATCGGCTAGTGGGCCGAGTTCAGGTTGAGAACTTGAAATCCGGCGCGCAAACTTACAACATGTCTCACTGGGGCGGCGACTGTAGCCGTATCGATTCGCAAGTCTATCCGCCTGCCGAATCGCTCGGGACAAAGTCACTCTCTGCGTGGTACTTGGATGCCCCCATGGGCCGTAGCGAAGCAACAAAAACAACGCCGCTAAACCCAGCGGAAGAAGCCATGCAAATCTACTTGAAAAAAAAGAGAGTCCAAGTTGTTGGATATCAAAAAGCAATTCATTGAAAACTGCCGAAAACTCTAATCGGCTTTGCGAACCACTTGTTTGGGTTTGCAAATCGGTGGACGCCGACTCGTCCAATTCCGGCCGATGACTCGCGATATACTCCGGAATCGTCGGCGTTGACTCGACTATCACCCAACTTTGATTAGTACGGTCGTAAGCTTCCACCCAAGCATGGGCGTTCCTGTTCAGTGCAACGAAGTAGTCTCCCTCGTCGCTTTTCTCATAGACAAGATACCCGACCGCTAAGCGACATGGTATTCCTTGGGTGCGTAGGAGCAAAGCGCACGCAGTGGCGAAATACTCGCAGTGCGCTTCCCGACGCTCTGCAAGAAAGGCTTCAAGCCGAGAACGCCCAGCTAAATTGGCGTCTGGCTTAGAACGCAATGAATATTTAAAGTTCTCACAAAAGTACTTTTCTATTGCGGCTATTTTGTCCTGATTTTTTGACGCGCCCGTACAAATCCGATCTGCGAAATTTTGCAGCAGTCGCAACTCGTCACTTGGTACGCGTAGCAAACTGTCGATATAGGCTTGATCAGGTGAGTCAGCTCTTGTGGCCCCTGCCAAAATGCCGAAATTAGTATTCTCCAGTCCTAGACGCACGATAGATCCGTGCGGATCGACTTGAATCTGACTCAGTCGATTATTGGGCACGCCGAACACATAGGCTGGGTTCAACGTCAATGGCAGAAGCTTACCTCTTCCCGCCGGAACCTCAACGATGTACTTTTCTAATTTAACACTGACGGATTTCGCCAATCCGAACAACTGCACGCCGTTTTGTAGTTCGTCGACTTTGCCTATGTCCGGAGCCTGGTCGGTAGATGAAATCGTACGAAAGTTGCTTGATGAACGATACGATGATAACCAAGAGTTCTGCCATCGAAACCCGTCAAAGTCTGAGAAAGCAAACGTTCGCATATAGCCAGGGACTTCGTTGGAGGTGACAGAAAAAACCAATTCCTCCTGGTTTTTCAGACGCGATTCCTCGAAGGCGCCCAACCCGGCTTGATCTACCAATCTAGCTTTCTGCTGATTTACCGAAGCCAGAGACATATCGTTTCCCGGTAAATTCAGCGAGTCGATCCATCGTCGGAGTTGCGGGAGGTTACGATTTAGCTCATTCTCGAACAACCATCCAGACATCAATGAAGCGCCCAAGATCAAAAAAAGCAATTTCGCTTTGTTTCGTTCTTTCGTTCCCGCAACCCACAAAGTAAGCAGATCCGGACGTAACACGCACACAAGCAAACAAAAAAATACTGCACAGAGATAACCAAGCGTTTGTGTTGCCAATCCTTCTTCATTGGACAGCAACAACATGGAAAATGTCAGAATACTCAATCCTGGAACGTAGTTAGCCGTCGCCGGTCGCGGAGCGCGGACTAGCTCA
>JANPLP010000212.1:0-1516 GCA_031426595.1 Planctomycetia bacterium
CCGCTAACCGCGGTCGCCAATCGTGGTCCAAGAGCACGTTCGCGGGCTTCAAATCGCAATGCAAAACACCCTTACCATGTGCATAGTTGAGTCCTTCAGCAATCTCTCGAAACAACGCTACCGCTTCAGAGATTCCCAGCGACCCACGCCCTCGCACCAAGTCTTCTATCGAACCATTTTCTAAATACTCCATCACATAATAAGGCGGCTCCGCTTCCCAACCCACACCAAGCACTTGCACAATATGCCGACCAGTCGACATGTTGACCAAATGCTTCACTTCGCGGCTTAACAACGACCAATTCACACCGCCACGATGCAAGTAAAACTTCACGGCCACTTGCCGACCGGTATTTAAGTCGCGCCCCAACCAAACTTGACCAAACGCACCTTGACCGAGCAGTTTTTCAATTCGATAGCCCGGAACCTCTGCCGGTGGGACGGTTACTTGAAGACTTAACTGCTCGGCTTTTTGCAATTCGCCAAGCGTCTGTTGCTGGGTGTAATCAGAACTCATGCGTGCCAGTGATACGAAAAGTTGCCGGTTGGAAAGTTATTCGACTCGTTGTATTTTATCCGTACGCAAACTTCGAGATGCTGAACTCAGTCGCCAAGCGGAACTGTGTGAAGTTTCTGCCTAGAGTAACAGCCTAGACGCAAGGATCCTTGCGCTTATGCTCAATGAAACGCACACGCCACAATCCAACCTGTCAGGCCGAAGTGTGAACTCAAATTCTACCGTGAATTCAAAATGCAAACTCACTTAGGGCAGCCACGTCACAGCTTTCATTCGCAATTCGACTCGACATTAGTAGCAATGCGGGGCTTGGTTCTTGGGAGCTGTGAGCTACCATAAATCAAGCGAATGACGCATTCGGCAGACAAATTCCAAACCCTCGTTGAACGAAAGACCGCTTGGTGGGGACTCTTCGTATTTTCTCAGTGATTATGAGCTGGCTTGTGCTCACTATGCAAGTCGACACGCCAGTTGCCGCCCAGATTCCTTCAGCGACAACTCCCGTCACGGATAACTCCGCTACCATCGATCTGAAACTGAGTGAGTTCTACCCGCAGCCTCAATTGAAGGTTCCCGTCACAGAGCTGCAACATGCAAAATTCCCGGTGGTCGATGTTCATTCGCACTTTCGCGTCAAAATGCGGCACGACCCACAACAGCTCGATGAATTCGTCAAACTTATGGATCGACAGAACATCGCTGTCAGCACCAGCCTCGACGGCACACTCGGTCCGCTGCTCGACGAACATATCCAATTCCTGTGGACTAAGTACCGCCATCGTTTCGCAATCTTTGCCAACCTGGATTGGCAAGGAAACGGCCTTCCCGACCAGCCCGCTACATGGGCCTGCAATCAATCCGATTTCGCCCATCGCTCGGCGATGGAACTCGAGGACGCCAAGCGACGCGGAGTTTGCGGATTGAAGGTGTTTAAGTTATTTGGCCTCGGGTATCGCAATTCAGATGGCAGTTTAATAGCCATCGATGATCCGCGTTTCG